>JAJFTU010000070.1 GCA_021372775.1 bacterium
GAACAGTTCGGCGGCGCGGCGCGGGGCCATGGTGTGGCTGCTCGACGGGCCGACGCCGACGCGGAAGAGCTCGCGGATCGATTGCATGGGAGGCCGCTCCTCGAAGGAAGCGGCATTGTAGCCGAGCCGCCGCGGACGACCGTTCGGGCGCCCGGCGACGGCGACCGAGCCGGCGACGCGGCGGAGGCGCCGGCCGGCGGCGCCGCAAGAAACGGACGACGCCCCGGCCCCCCCGGGCGAGGCGTCGCCCATCCCCCTGCCGTCAAAGGAAGGTCGGCGAAAGCCCCCCGGCGTCGCCGACCTTCCCGACTTCGCGCCTCACCGCTGCCGAACCGTTCGTGATTCAAAGTGGTTCAACTGTTAGAACGGAACGGCGCCGGCGACCGAACCGAAATTCCAAAAATAGATCGGCGCCGAAAGACGCGGCGGGGGTTCGGGCGTCCCGCCGACAATCGGAGTTAATCTTTCACGTCGCCAACGCGACGGAGGGTCGAAGGGGATGCCAGAAGAGACGCTGCGTTCCGCGATCGCGAAGTTGACCGGCGCCACCCGCAGCCAGCTCGAGGACGGAGTGCGCGACATCAGCCGCGTGATGCCCGCGCTCCCCGACGCCGAGTTCCGGCAGGCGGTCGAGGCGCTCTGCTCGTTGTTCTACGTCGACACGTACGACCACCCCGAGCTCGAGCCGCTGCTCGACCTCGCGGCGAAGTGCCTCGCGCGGCAGGGGGTCAAGGTCGTCCCGCTGCTGCTGGAGTTCATGGAAGGCTCGGACGTCAAGAGCCACATCCACCTCGGCCAGGCGATCGGCATGGTCGGCGCGGCGGCGATCCCCGCGCTGCGGCGGTTCATCGCCACGGCCGACGACCCGTACAGCCGCGCCTTCGCGCTCTTCGCGATCGGCAAGGTCCGGGCCCCCGAGGTCGCCGAGGCGCTGCCGGAGGTCATCGGCTCGCTGATGCACCCCGACAAGGAAGTCCGCGACAGCGCGGCGCGCGCCGTCGGCAAGATCGTCGAGGTCGTGCCGCCGGAGCAGCTCGGCGACCGGCGGCGGACGGAGATCTACGACGCCCTGTTCCGCGCCCTCGACGACAAGCACGCCGCGGTCCGGGCCAAGGCGGTCCGCTCGCTGGGCAAGCTCGCGCTGGCCGGCTACCTCGCCGGCGAGCAGGAAGAGAAGCTCAAGACGGCCCTCCGCCGGATGCTCGGCGAAGGGGACGCCTACGACTGGGACCGCGCCTACATCGTCCGGCGCGAGGCGGAAGAGGCCCTCTGGCGCTCGAACGCCCCCCGCGGCTGAGCGGTTCGGCGGAATCGACGGGGAGGCGGTCGCTTCGGCGGCCGCCTCTTTCCGTTTCCGGACCCCGGCCGCCCGCCGCCGCGAAGCGGGCGCGCTTCGCGCTCTGCGGCGGCGCAATCGGCGCCAACGGTCGTCGCCCCGCCGCGCCCGGGACTAGACTCCGGGAATCCCTTCCTCAAGGAGCGTTCCGATGAAGCTGTTGCCTCTGCTCGCCTTGGCTCTTCCCTTGGCCGCCTTCGCCGCGCCGCCCGCGCCGCAGGACGGCCCGCTGCCGTCCCTGCCCTACACGCCGGCCCTCGACGCCGCCGCGATGGACCGCGCGGCCGACCCCTGCGTCGACTTCTACCAGTTCTCGTGCGGCGGGTGGATCAAGAACAACCCGATCCCCGCCGATCAGGCGAGCTGGGACGTCTACGGCAAGCTGCATCAAGAGAACATGCGCTACCTCTGGGGGCTCCTCGACCGCGCCTCCCGCCCCGACGCCGCGCGCGGCGCCGCGGAGCGCCGGGTCGGCGACTACTTCGCCGCCTGCATGGACGAGGCCGCGGTGGACAAGCGCGGCGCCGCGCCGCTGAAGCCGGTCCTCGCGCGAATCGCCGCCCTGCGGACGAAGGACGACGTGCTCCGCTTCGTCGCCGCCGAGCAGCTCGCCGGCGGCGCGCCGCTCTTCGGCTTCGGCTCGACGCAGGACCTCGCCGACGCGGAGAAGGTGATCGCCGGGATCGACCGCGGCGGCATGGGTCTCCCCGAGCGGGACTACTACCTGAGCAAGGAAGCGCGCTTCGCCGACATCCGCGCCAAGTACCGCGCCCACGTGGAGAAGATGTTCAAGCTCCTCGGCGACGCGCCGGAAGAGGCCGCCCGCGAGGCCGAGGCCGCGCTGCGCGTCGAGACCGCGCTCGCCGAGGCGTCGTACTCGGCCGTCGATCGCCGCAACCCGCACAACATGGACCACAAGATGGCCAAGGCCGAGCTGGCCAAGCTCGCCCCGTCGATCCCCTGGAACGCCTACTTCGCCGCCGCCGGCGCCCCCGCCTTCGCGCAGGTCAACGTCGCCGAGCCGAAGTTCGTGGAGAAGGTCTCCGCGCTGCTGAAGGCCGGCCCGGACGCCGACCTCAAGAGCTACCTGCGCTGGCAGGCGCTCCACGCGCGCGCCGACGAGCTCGCCCGCCCGTTCGCCGAAGAGAGCTTCGACTTCTACGGCCGCACGATGCGCGGCCGCCGCGAGATGCCGCCGCGCTGGAAGTTCTGCGCGAACTCCGTGGACCGCGACCTCGGCGAGGAGCTGGGCAAGCTCTACGTCGAGAAGACGTTCCCGCCGGCCGCGAAGCAGGAAGCGGCGCGGATGACGGCGCTGATCAAGGAAGCGATGGCCGCGGAGATCAAGGCCCTCGACTGGATGAGCCCGGAGACGAAGAAGCGCGCCCTGGAGAAGCTCGCCTCGATCCGCGACAAGGTCGGCTACCCCGAGCATTGGCGCGACTACTCGTCGATCAAGGTCGACCGCGCCGACTTCGTCGGCAACGTCGAGCGCGCGCAGCGGTTCGAGATGCGGCGGCAGCTGGGCAAGATCGGCCGCCCGCTCGACCGCGGCGAATGGGGCATGACGCCCCCGACCGTCAACGCCTACTTCAACCCGCAGATGAACGACATCAACTTCCCCGCCGGCGTGCTCCAGCCGCCGCTCTTCGACCTCAAGATCGACCTCGCCCCGAGCTACGGCGACACCGGCGGGACGATCGGCCACGAGCTGACGCACGGCTTCGACGACGAAGGACGCCAGTTCGACGCCAAGGGGAACCTCGTCGACTGGTGGAACGAGAAGGACGCGAAGGCGTTCGAGGAACGGGTGGCCTGCGTGAAGAAGCAGTACGCCGGCTACGTCGTCGTGGACGACATCCACATCAACAGCGACCTCTCCGCGGGCGAGGACGTCGCCGACCTCGGCGGCACGCTGCTCGGCTACCTCGCCTGGAAGAAGGCGACCGCCGGCCAGACGCTCGAGCCGCGCGAGGGGCTGACGCCCGACCAGCGCTTCTTCGTCGGCATGGCCCAGTGGGCCTGCGGCGCCGACCGCGCCGAGAACATGCGCCTGCGCGCCGCGACCGACCCCCACTCGCCGCTCAAGTACCGCATCAACGGCGTGGTGGCCAACCTGCCGCAGTTCGCGCAGGCGTTCGCGTGCAAGGCCGGCCAGCCGATGGTCAACCCCCAGCCCTGCAAGGTCTGGTGATCCGCGCCGCGGCCGTTCCGCGGCCGCGGCTTGTTTGAAGCAGCGAAGCGAAGAGAAGCGGGGCCGTGACGGCGCCGCGACTCGTTTCAAACATCGAAGAGAGGAAGAGGGCCGGCCGCGCGCCGGCCCTCTTCTTGCGCCGGGCCGCGGCGCCGTCGCCGCGTCCGTCCGTCGCGCCGCCGCGGCCGGCGGTCCCGCCGCGACTCGTTCCGCGCTCGCCCCCCGGCCGCCCCCGCGCTATCGTCTGCGGCCTATGAACGCCCCCCCGACCCAGCGCCGCATCTTCCGCTACTGGCTGCCGATGGCCGCCGCGTGGCTGATGATGGCCTGCGAGGGGCCGTTCATCGCCGCGGTCATCGCCCGCCTCGGCGAGCCGAAGCTGAACCTCGCCGCCTTCAGCGTCGCCTTCGTGCTGGCGATGCTCGCCGAGTCGCCGATCATCCTGATCCTGAGCGCGTCCACGGCGCTGGTGGAGGACCGCGACGCGCTGCGCAAGCTGCGCCGCTTCACCTACGCGCTCAACGCGGCGATCACCGTCGCCCTCGCGCTCTTCGTCCTGCCGCCGGTCTTCGTCCCGTTCGCGCGCGGCGTCCTCGGCCTGCCGCCCGAGGTCGCGGCGCTGGCCAACCGCGCCTGCGCGCTGCTGCTCCCGTGGCCCGCGGCGATCGGCTACCGCCGCTTCCATCAAGGGATCCTGATCCGCGGCGGCCAGACGCGCCGCGTCGCCTACGGCACCGCCGTGCGCCTCGTCGCGATGTCCTGCTCGGCGCTCCTCTTCGCGTCGTTCGTGCGCGGCGGCGGCGCGCTCGTCGGCGGCGCCTCGCTCGCCGTCGGCGTCGTCGCCGAGGCGGTGGCCAGCCGTCTGATGGCGGCGTCGCTCGTGCGGCGGATCGAGGCCGGGGAGCGGGTCGGGCCGGAGACGTCGCGCCGCGGCGAGCCGCTGACCTACGGCGGAATCTGGCGCTTCTACTACCCGCTCCTCCTGACGTCGCTGCTCAACCTCGGCGTGAACCCGCTCGTGACGTTCTTCCTAGGGCGCAGCCGCCTCGCCGTCGAGTCGCTCGCCGCGATGCAGGTGGTCAACCCGTTCGTCTTCTTCTTCGCCAGCCTCGGCCTCGCTCTGCAGGAGGTCGCGATCGCGCTGATGGGGGCGGAGTGGGAAGGGCGCGCGCCGCTGCGCCGCTTCGCGACCCGCCTCGCCCTCCTCGCCGCGGCGGGGTTCGCGGTCGTCGCCTTCACCCCGCTGCTCGACGTCTGGCTGCTCGGCGTCCAGGGGCTGCGCCCCGATCTGGCCGACGTGGCGCGGCCGCCGCTGCGGCTCCTGGCGCTGATGCCGCTCCTCTCCGTCGCGCAGTGCTATCTCCGCGCGGTCTTCGTCTCCGCGCGGGCGACGCGGCCGATCACCATCGCCTCGGCGATCGAGATCGGCGGCATCGCGGTCGCGCTCGCCGCCGGCGTCGGCCCGCTCGGATTCGTCGGCGCGACCGCCGCGGCCTGCGCGCTCCTCTTCGGCCGCGCCGTCGCCACCGGCCACCTCGTCTTCGCCCTCCGCGCCTTATGATGTCCTCCTCGATCTGCGGAGGTTCGAAGATGCGCGTCTGGCTCCCCGTCCTGCTCGCCCTCGCGTTCGCGGGCTGCGCCACCGTCGGGCTCGAAACGACGATCGGCGACGAAGGGCTGCCGCCCGCGGCCGGCCCGGCCGCGCCGACGCTCGAACGCTTCGACGGGCTGATGAGCCGGATCCTCGAGCAGACCGAGGCGCCGGGCGCGGAGCTCGCCCTCGTGAAGGACGGGCGGCTCGTCTTCGCCCGCGGCTACGGCCACGCCGACGTCGGCGCCGAGCGCCCGATGCGCCCCGACACGCCGATCGCCCTCGCCAACATCTCCAAGACGATCACCGCCCTGACCGTCCTGCGCCTCTGCGACGAGGGGAAGCTCTCGCTCGACGAGAGCGCCTTCGCGCGGATCAAGATCGTCCCCGCCGGCGGCGCGCCGGCCGATCCCCGCCTCGCCGCGATCACCGTGCGGGAGCTGCTGCAGCACACCGCGGGATGGGACACGGCGAAGAGCGGCGACCCGCTGCGTTTCCGCCGCCGCGTGAGCCGCACGCTGCGCGCCGAGCCGATCAGCGCCGAGCGGCTGATCCGCTACATGATGGGGCGCAAGCTCGACTTCGACCCCGGAACGCGCGCCGTCTACTCCAACTTCGGCTACGTCGTCCTCGGCCGCTTGATCGAGGAGGCGACCGGGCTGTCGTACGAAGAGGCGGTGCGGCTGACGACGCTGAAGCCGCTCGGCGCGGAGCGGCTGCGCCTCGCCCCCGCCCCGCCCGCCTACCTTCCCGGCGAGGCGCGCCGCTACGGGCCGCGCGCGGAGAAGGAACTCCCCGGCGGGCTCGTTCCCGCCGCGGCCGCGGCCGGAGGCTGGGTCGGCTCGGCGGTGGACGTCGCGCGCCTGCTCGCCGCGCTGGAGCGGCCGGACTCGACGTTCCTCTCCGCCGCGACGCGCCGCGAGATGCTGGCCGCGCCGACGACGCCGGCCGGCGCGCGCAAGCACGCCGTCGCCTTCGGCCTCGGCTGGGACCGCGCCGCGGAGGACGAGAGCGGCGCGACCTACGCCAAGGAAGGGGCGCTTCCCGGCGTCCAGGCGTGGGTCGAGCGGCTCAAGGGAGGCGTGACCGTCGTCGCGCTCTTCAACGGACACGGCACGGGGAAGCTCGATCCCCGCGCCCGCGCGATGTCGGAGATTCCGTCGGCGGTGCTCGCGACCGAAGACTGGCCGCCGACCGACCTCTTCCCGCGCTTCGAGTGACCGTCATCGCGCCCCGGCCCCGCGGCGCGCGGCGAGCTGCGGCAGGTCCTTGTCGCCGCGTCCGGAGAGGTTGACGAGCAGCGCGGCGCCGGGGTTTTCGCGCGCCAGCCGGCGCGCTCCGGCGAGGGCGTGCGAACTCTCGAGCGCCGGCACGATCCCCTCCAGGCGGCAGAGCGCGTCGAACGCTTCGACCGCCTCGTCGTCTGTCGCCGCGATGTACTCGGCGCGCCCGACGTGCGCGAGGAGCGCGTGCTCCGGGCCGACGCCCGGGTAGTCGAGCCCGGCGGAGATCGAGTGCGTCGGCGGCGTGCCGCCGTCGTCGTCCAGAAGAACCAGCGAGACGAAGCCGTGGATCGCGCCGACGCGGCCGCGGGTCATCGTCGCCGCGTGCTCGCCGCGTCCCGGTCCGCGCCCGCCGCCTTCGACGCCGACGAGCCGCACGCCGCGGTCGGGAACGAAGGCGTGGAAGAGGCCGATCGCGTTCGAGCCGCCGCCGATGCAGGCGATCGCCGCGTCGGGCAGGCGGCCGAGACGCCGCGCGGCCTGCGCGCGCGCCTCGCGCCCGATCACCGCCTGCAGCTCCCGCACGAGCCACGGATAGGGATGCGGGCCCACCGCCGAACCGAGCAGATAGAACGTCGCGCGCGGCGCCTGCGCGTAGTCGGCGAGCGCGGCGTCCACCGCCGCGCAGAGCGTCGCCGATCCCGCCGACGCGGCGACGACCTCCGCGCCGAGGCGGCGCATCCGATCGACGTTCGGCGCCTGCCGCGCCATGTCGGCCGCCCCCATGTAGACGCGGCACGGCAGGCCGACGCGCGCCGCGGCGGCGGCGCTGGCCACGCCGTGCTGCCCCGCGCCGGTCTCGGCGACGATTCGCGCCGCGCCCATCCGCCGCGCGAGGAGCGCCTGCCCGAGCGCGTTGTTGATCTTGTGCGCGCCGAGATGCAGCAGGTCCTCGCGCTTGAGCAGGATCCGCGCGCCCCACGCCGCGGAGAGGGCGCGGGCCTCGGTGAGCGGCGTCGGCCGCCCGGCGTAGTCGCGGAGCTCGGCGTCGAGCTCCGCGCGGAAGGCGGGGTCGGCCAGCGCGGCGCGCGCCTCGCGTTCCAGACGGGCCAGCGCCGCCTCGAGCGGCGGCGGGACCGCGCGGCCGCCGAAGGGGCCGAAGCGACCGGCTTCGTCCGGCAGCCGTCCTTCGACGAGATCCTGGAGCAGTTCGGCCTTGGTTCGTTCCGTGTCGGTGATCATGTCGCTCCCTTCCCGGCGCCGCCGCGACGCGGGAACGAGCGACGAAAAAGGCCCACTCCCGCGTTCGGAAGTGGGCCGGAAAAAACAAATCGCGCGCGACGACGCTACGACGCCACTCCCCTGTGGACGCCGCGCCGCCAGTTCCGCGCCGCGAAGTTCGCCGTGGTCGTCATCGCGCGGCGAATCTACCCGCGCCCGCGGCGCCTCGTCAAGCCGCCTTGTAACCACCCGCCGTCGCCGCGCATCCTTGAGACGACCGCGACACCCCACCACGGAGAACGACGATGGAGATGACGATCACCCTCCCCGGCGGCGACCGCGTGGACGCCCAGTTCGAGAAGATCTCGATCACGACGAACCAGGACGGCACCGCGCCGAGCCCGTTCCATCTCTTCCTGATGTCGATCGGGACCTGCGCCGGCTTCTACGTCAACAGCTTCTGCCGGCAGCGGCAGATCCCGACCGACGGGATCCGGCTGCGGCAACGGAACATCGTGGACGAGGCGACGCACCTCGTTTCGAAGATCGAGATCGACGTCGAGCTCCCGCCCGACTTCCCGCAGGCCTACCGCGACGCCGCGATCCGCGCCGCGCGGAGCTGCACCGTGAAGAAGCACCTCGAGCGGCCGCCGGCCATCGAGGTCAAGGCGGTCTGACGCGCCGCGGGGGCCGGCCCGACGCCGGCCCCCGCGCACCTTTCCCTCCGCGTCCTCGCCGGGCGCGACCGCCCGGCGGCCGGACGAACGGAACTACCCGCCGACGCGTCGGCCGGCGGCGCGGGCCATCATTCCGCCGATGTCCCGCTTGATCGAGCTCGCGAGCAGCGGCCCGCACGCCGACTTGTCCTTCGGACGGGCGGCGATGAAGGCCGAGTCCTTTTCGTCGAGCATCCCCGCGTTGGCCACCCGACCCGAGCGGTCGACGATCACCCACTGCAGGCCGATGACCTCGTCGCCGCGCTCGCTGGCCCGCAGCAGGTATTGCGCGTAGAGGGCGTATTCCCCCTGCGGCGGATGCGCCTTGACGTGCCGCCCGACGTCGCCCGCGACCTGCTCGAGCATCGAGGCCTGATCGCGGCGCCAGATCGTCCGGACGTTCGGAGCGTCGGCGGACGCGACGACCTTCGCGAAGCCGCTCGCCGCGAGCTGCTCGGCGACCCGCACCGCGTCGTCCGGCGCGGGAACGAGATCGCTTCCGCGCAGGACGCCGACCGGATAGACCGTCAGCGTCGATTTGGCGATGTTCGTTTCGAGTTGCCGACGAGCGTCCGACGAGACGAGACCGCCGCATCCGGCGAGGACCACCGTCGCCCCGACGAGGACGACGAGCGTCGCGAGTCCCGCGCCGCGGCCCGTGCGCTTCGCCATAGCTCCTCCCTCAGGCCGAACCCAGGCTCCAGGTCGCCCCGTTTGGCCTGTTGACGGGAATATCCAACGATCCGCGCCGCCCGCAATCGGGGTTTCGCCGCACAATCGAGTCGTCGGCCGGCGGGCCGTTCCCGCGGCGGAGGCGTCCCCATGCGCAAGGCGATTCTCTTGGCCATCGCGCCGTTTCTCGTCTCCGCGACGCTCGCCGCGGAGTCGCCGTCCGCTCCGGCGGCGGCCGTCTGCTCCCCCGCTCCGGGACGGCGGGCCGTGGCCTTGGCCGACCGCGTCGAGCTGCGCCCCGGCGGGGTCGTCCTCGCCGCCGCCGGGCGCCGGATCGACGCCCTCGGCTGCGCCGACGACGCGCTGGTCGCCGCGACGTCGGAGGCGGGGAGGAAACCGCGCGCGGCGCGGATCGCGCTGGGGCCGGACGGCGCGAAGACGGTCCTCGAGACCGCCTTGCCGGGACGCGCCGTCGCGGTCGCCGCGACCGCCGACCGGATCGCCGCGGCCTGCGCGGTGCGGAACGGCGGCGCGCTCGTCGTCGCCGGCGCGGGCGGCTTCCGCCGCGAGACGCCCCTGCCCGGCCCGCCGTCCGCGCTGGCCGCGTCGCCGGACGGGACGGCGGTCTTCGTCGCCGTCGGCAAGGAGCTGCGCGCCTTCCGCCTCGACACCGGCGGCACGTGGATCGTGCTGACGTTCGACGCGCCGGTGACGGCCGCGGCGTTCGCGCCGGACGGAACGCGGATGGTCGTCGCCGTCGGCCCGCGCCTCGACCTGATCGACGTCGCCGTCCGGACGTTCCGCGGCGTCCCGCCGCGGCTCGCCTCGGCCGACCTCGACGGCGTTCCGCGCTGGGTCGGCCTCTCGCGGGGCGGCGCCGTCGCGGCGTTGGTCGGCGCGAAGGCGCTGCTCTTCGACGCGCGCGATCTCTCGCCGCTCGGCGAGTTCGCGGTCGATCCGGCCGCGGCCGGGCTGGCGCTCGACGCCGACGCGGCGTGGATCGACGCGGGCGGCGCGCTGCGCGAGGCGCCGCTCCCCGCCCCGTCCCGCGCGCGCCCCGCTCCCGCGCCGCCGCGCCCG
>JAJFTU010000071.1 GCA_021372775.1 bacterium
GAGATCCGCGCCGCGCTCCACGGCGAACGCCCCGCGGTCCAGGTCGGGAAGAACGGCGTGGACGAGGCGCTGGTCGCGTCGGCGGAGCAGGCGCTCGCCGCCCGCGAGGCGATCAAGGTCCGGGTCGGCGGCGGCTGCCCGCTCGAGCCGGCCGAGGTCGCGGAGGCGCTCGCGATCGAGCTCAAGGCCGAGGTCGTGGCCATAACCGGCGGCACGATCCTGCTCTACCGCCCGCAGCCCGAAGAAGCGAAATAGCGGCGGATCGTCCGGCCGCCCCCGCGCCGCCCCGGTCAAGCTAAGCGGGGCGCGTCCGATAAGTCCGGTGAGCGTCCGTTCGCCCGAGCGGCGGACGCGGCGCGAGGAGGGCAAGGATGCACTCCGTGACGCAGGTCCAGCCGCCGCCGGTCTCGAACGCCGCCGACGTCGTCGCCGAGAAGTTCGTCAAGAGCCACGAGAAGACCGCCAAGACGAAGGCGAAGGTCGAGCAGCAGCAGCCGAAGACCCGCCGCGCCCAGCCGGCGAGCTCCGACGGCCACGCCGCGTCGGGGCAGGACAGCGGCGGGCTGCTCGACAAGCTCGGCTGATCCCGCGGCGCGTTCCGCGCCGACCGGCGCGCGGCGTCTCAGGCCCGCGGACTCTCCGGCCCGCGGCGTCTCAGGCCCGCGGCCGCCGCAGCCGCCGCAGCGCGGCGCGGGCGGCGACGACCGTCGCGACCGCGCCCAGCGCCGCCAGCGCCGCCGCCAGGCCGTAGTAGCCGCGCCCCGACGGGGCGGGAGGCGGCGCGGGCGCCGTCCAGAGCGTCAGGGCCTCGGCCAGCGCCGGCTCGCGCTTCGCCAGCCGCCGCGCCTCGCGCAGCGGGTTCTCGGCCCACGCCGGGGCGCGCCGGAGCAGCGCGGCCCGCTCGGCGGCCCCGAGCGGCCGGCGCGAGAAGAGCGTCCACGAACGTCCCGCGAGCAGCGCCGACTCGGCGAGCAGCCACGCCCCCCGCTCGGGGGCCTGCGCCGCCCCGGTCTCGGCGAGCCCCAACGCCCACAGCGCGCCCTGCGCGGACGCGGCCTGCGGGATGTTCTGCGGCGGCATCCACCCGTCCGGCGCGGCCTCGGTCGGCGGGACGAGCCAGCCCGACGCCAGCGGGCTCTCGGCGGAGGCGATCCCCAGCCCGACGTAGGCCGGCCAGCCGCCGGCGGCTTCGTCGCCCGGGCGCGTCCCCTCGTCGGACGGCCGCCCGCCGGCGCTTTCGTCGCCCCGGCGCGTCCCCTCGTCCGCCGGCCGCAAGCCGGCGGCTTCGTCGCCCCGGCGCGTCCCCTCGTCGGACGACCCCGCCGGCCGCCCGCCGGCCTCCGCGGCCGGCCCCCGCGCCGCGGCGCCGCCGTCCGCGTCGTCGTCGGCGAGCAGCGTCTCGAGCAGTTCGCGCCGCACGCGCGCCGGCCCGGTCTCCACGACGACCGGCGCCCCGGCGGCCTTCGCCGGCGCGCCGCCGGACAACGGACCGGGGCGGACGACGCGGGCCAGCACCCGCTCGTCGTGCGGCCCGACGGCGAGGCCGCGCGGCGGCGAGGCCGGCCCGGCCCAAAGGACGACCTTCTTCCCGGCGCATTCCGGCGCCCCGACCGCCCCGCCGGGGCCGGCCGCGGAAAGGCCGCCGGCGCGGTCCAGCGCGATCTCCGGCGCGTCCGGGCCGGCCGCGGCGAAGACGAGGCAGGCGTCCGCGGGGATCGCCTCGGCGACTTCCTCGAGGGTCGCCGGCCACGCCGCCTCGACGATCGTCCAGCCGCGCGCGATCCGTCCGGCGTCGAAGAGGAACTGCTCGGCCGCCTCGCGCGGCGTCCGCCCCGCGGCCAGCGCGGCGCGGAAGCCGATCCCGACCAAGCGCGCGGCGGCGACCGACGACTGGCCGACGAGCGGGCGGAGCTCGTCGGCGAGCGGCGGCTCCTCGCCGCGGAGCAGGCGGTCGTGCTCGGCCAGGCCGTCGCGGACCGCGGCCGCGGCCGCCGAGGGG
>JAJFTU010000072.1 GCA_021372775.1 bacterium
ATCGGCAGCGCCTCGTCGTTGAAGTTGATGAAGTCGCCGTTCTCGGTGTAGCGCCACCAGTAGAGCCCGCCCCCGAAGCCGAGGTACGGAATCACCGGCGCCTTCTTCCCCGCGGGATAGAAGACGAGGCCGACCGTGAACGGCGTGACCTCGAGCTTGGTGCGGTGCGAGATCGGCGCGCCCCCCTCGAGGTAATCGCGGTAGGACTGCGTCGTCGCCCCTTCGACCGTCTCCAGCGAGAACATCACGCTCGCGTTGGCGTTGATCGACCAGAGGAAGTCGCCGCCCCACATGACGTCCTTGAGGTCGGACGCGGAGCCGGTGAAGAGCTGCGAGTTGCCGTCCCAGAACTCGGAGTCGCCGCGCGGCTCGAACGTGCCGACCGACAGCCGGAACTGCCCCTGCTCGTAGTCCGGCCCGCCGACCGGGCCGCGCGGAAAGTGACGCGGGGAACCGGCGAAGGCGGGCGCAGCCATGGCCAGAGCCGCGATGATCGTCAGAGTGAACGTCGGAAGTTTGCGCATCGTAGTCTCCCTCTCGGCGCCCGCGTTCCGTCGCTCGTTCCGCTGCGGGCACGACCGACACTAAAGCAATCGCGGCGCCACGGGCGGAAGGGCCGCCCGCCCCCGATATACGGCCGCCCGCGCCCCTTTGCCGTCCGCGCCGCGCGGCGGGCGCCACCTGCGGAGGACGGGCGCCGTCCCGTCCAGCGGGCGGCGCGCGGCGGTTCGGAACGCGCCGCGCCCCCGCGCGCGCCGCGGTCCAAGGCGCGCCGGCCGATCAGACCGCGCCGCGGAAACCGGGGCGGGCGCCGAAGACGCGCGGCGCGGCGCGGCCGTCTCCGCGGACCGCGGCGAGCAGCGCGAGCGCCCGCGGATCGCGTCCCAGCTTGCCGCAGAAGAGCAGCCCTTCGACGTGCGGACGGAGGGCGCGCGCCACCTCCCCCGCGATCGCCAGCCCGATCTCCTCCGCCGCCTCGGGGGTCGCCGCCTCGGCCATCCGATCGACCATCGCCTGCGGGACGCTCACCCCCGGCGTCTCGGCGGCGAGCGTCTCCAGCTCCCGCGCCGAGCGCGGCGGCCAGACCGCGGCGACGACCGGCGGACGGAACGGCTCGACCGCCGCGAGGAAGGAGAGGAAGTCGTCGACGTCGAAGACCGGCTTGGTGAAGACGACCTCGGCGCCGGCGTCGATCTTCCACGCGAGACGATCGACCTCCGCCGCGCGCTCGGGCGAGGCGGGGGTGGCCTCGACGCCGACGAAGAACGCCGTCGGGGCGCCGATCGCGTTGTCGCCGACGTCGAGCCCGCCGTTGAGGCGGTGCGCGACGTTGGCGAGGCCGACGGCGTCCACGTCGAAGACCGGCGTCGCCCAGATCGGCTCGCCGGGGCGCGGCAGCTGCCCGGTGACCAGCATCAGGTTCCGCACGCCGAGGGCGTGCGCGCCGAGCAGATCGGACTGCATCCCGAGCAGGTTGCGGTCGCGGCAGGAGTACTGCAGCAGCGGCTCGGGGGTTCCGTCGCCGGCGCGCGCCTCCTCAAGCACGACGGCGGCGAAGGCCAGCGGCGCGAGGCGCGCCCCGGCGAGACGCGGATCGTCGGCGACGAGCGCGGCGTCCACGCCGGCCGCGGCGAGCGCGCGGATCTCGGCGCGGCGCGCCGCGGTCTCCCAGCCGCGGGGCGGCGGAAGCTCGACCAGCGAGACGAACAGCCGGGCGTCGATCTTCGCCGCGAGGGCCGACTTCGCCGCGGCGGCGACGCGCGGGCAGGCCGGCTCGGCGGAGGGGGCGACGACGACGCGCGGCGCGATCTCGCGCGGCGCGACGCCGCCGAGCGCCTCGCTCATCGCGCGGACGTGCTCCGGCGTCACGCCGCAGCAGCCGCCGACGACGCGCGCCCCCGCGTCGACGAAGCGGCGCGCGCAGCGGGCCATGTAGGTCGGGCTGGCGAGGTAGTGCATCCGCCCCTCGATCGCCCGCGGCAGGCCGGCGTTCGGCAGGGCGGCCAAGGGACGCGAAGCGACGGTGGCCATCGCCTCGACGACCGAGAGCATCGCCGCGGGGCCGACGGAGCAGTTGACGCCGACCACGTCCGCGCCCGCCTCCTCCAGCCGGCGCGCGACCCATTCCGGCGGGACACCTTCGGGGGTCCGCCCTTCCTCGTCCACCGTCATCAGCGCCGCGACCGGCAGGCCGCCGACGGCGCGCGCGGCGCGCACCGCGGCTTGGATCTCGACGAGGTCGGCGAACGTCTCGAGGACGAGGAGATCGACGCCCCCTTCGGCGAGCGCCTCCATCTGCTCGCGGAACAGCGCCTCCCCCTCGGCGACCGACGTGGCGCCCCACGGCTCGAGGCGGATGCCGAGCGGGCCGAC
>JAJFTU010000073.1 GCA_021372775.1 bacterium
GTGGACAAGGTCTTCTGGTACGAGGCGATCCTCGACTCGGTTCCGTTCCCCGTCTCGGTGACCGACTCCGGCCTGCGCTGGACGTTCGTCAACAAGGCGACGGAGGAGTACCTCGGTCGGCGGCGCGCGGAGCTCGCCGGACAGCCCTGCCGGAACTGGGGCGCGGCGATCTGCGGCACCGAGGGGTGCGGGATCGAGCGCCTGAAGCGCGGCGTCCCGCGGACCGAACTGACCTTCGGCGAGCGCAGCTACCAGCTCGACAGCTCCGAGCTGCGCGACCGGCGCGGCGCGGGGATCGGCTACGTCGAGGTGCTGCAGGACATCACGGCGCGGGAGAAGGTCGCGGCGTACGAGCGGTTCGAGACGGAGCGTTTGGTGGCCAACCTCGAGCTGCTGGCGCAGGGCGACCTGCGGATCGACCTCGACGTCGCCGCCGGCGACGAGCTGACGACGCACGTGCGGGAGAACTTCAGCCAGGCGGCGGGGAGCCTCGGCAAGGTGCGCGACGCGCTGGAGGCGCTGGTGCACGAGGCCGACGTCGTGGCCGACGGGATCACCCGCGGCCGCCTCGACGACCGCGCCGACGCGGCGAAGGTCGCCGGCGAGTACCGGCGCGTCCTCGAAGGGTTCAACCGCGCGCTCGGCTCGATCGTCGGCAACCTCGAGGCGATGCCCACGCCGATCCAGTTCATGGACCGCGAGTTCCGCATCCAGTACATCAACGCCTCCGGGGCGCGGCTGCTCGGCAAGAGCAAGAAGCAGCTCCAGGGGACCGGCCTGACCTGCGCCGACCAGTGGAACACGAGCAAGTGCCGCACGGCCGACTGCCCGTGCCAGACCTCGATGCGCACCGGCGACGCCTTCGCCTGCGAGAACGACACGCTGGTCGGCGGGCGGAAGCTGGACATCGCCTGCGTCGCCGCGCCGCTCCGCGACGCGAAGGGGGACGTCGTCGGCTCGTTCGAGTTCGTCACCGACCAGAGCGACGTCAAGGCCGCGATGCGGCGGGCGGAGAAGATCGTCACCTACCAGGGAACGGAGTCCGAGCGGCTGGCCGCGGCGATGGAGAAGATGGCGGCCGAAGGGGACTTCTCGATCCGCGCCGAGCTCGCCGAGGCGGACGACGACACGAAGGGCGCCAAGGCGGCGCTGATGCGGATCCGCGGGGCGTACCGCAAGTTCCGCGAGGCGGTCGAGACGATGGGCGGCGACGTGAAGGCCCTCGCCCAGGCGGCCGTCGAGGGACGGCTCCGGGAGCGCGCCGACGTCTCCAAGCACCGCGGCGAGTTCCGCGAGATCGTGACCGGCTTCAACGCCACGCTCGACGCGGTGATCGCTCCGGTGAAGGACTCGCTGGCGGTCCTCGAGCGGGTGGCGCAGCGCGACCTCACGGCGCGCGTCGCCGGCGAGTACCACGGGGAGCACGCCCGGCTGAAGGACGCCGTCAACACCGCCGTGACGAACCTCGACGAGGGGCTGCAGTCGGTGGCGGCGGCGGCCTCGCAGGTCACCGCGGCGTCGGGGCAGATCAGCACCTCGAGCCAGGCGCTGGCGCAAGCCGCGTCGGAGCAGGCGAGCTCGCTCGAGGAGATCAGCTCCAGCCTGCAGGAGATGTCCTCGATGACCCGCCAGAACTCGGACAACGCGCAGAAGGCGCGGACGATGTCCGACTCGACGCTGGGCGCGGCGGCGAAGGGGAAGGAGCGGATGGCGCTGCTCTCGGC
>JAJFTU010000074.1 GCA_021372775.1 bacterium
GCCTCCCGACGTCGTCGGTCTCTCGGTGCGCAACATCGACAACGTGGACATGCGCCGGGCGCGCTTCCTGCTGCCGCTCGCCGCGGCGGCCGTCGCCGCCTGCCGCGCCGCGGGGGCGGCGCCGATCGTCGTCGGCGGCGCGGGGTACAGCATCTTTCCGCGGGCCGCCCTGGAGCGGCTCGGCGCCGACTACGGCGTGCGCGGCGAGGGGGAGACGGCGTTCCCGGCGCTGCTGGAGACGATCGCCCGCGGCGGCGACGCGGCGGCGATTCCCGGCGTGCTCGTCCGCGGGGGCGGCGGCGGTTCGGCGCCGGCGCGCTCCGTCGATCTCGACCGCTTCCCGGCGGCGGACTTCGCGGCGTGGAGCGACGCGGCCGCCGATCCGGAACTGCTCGTGCCGGTGCAGACGCGGCGCGGCTGCGCGATGGACTGCGCCTACTGCTCGACGGCGCTGATCGAAGGACGCGCGCTCCGCTTCCGCGCGGTCGAGTCGGTCGTGCGGGACCTCCGCGCGGTCGCCGACGCCGGCTTCCGCCGCGTCTTCTTCGTGGACAACGTCTTCAACGAGCCGGAGGCCTACGCGCTCGAGCTTTGCCGCGCGATCGCCGCGCTGGGGGCGCCGCTGGAGTTCCGCGCGATCGTCTACCCCAGGCGGCTCTCGCCGGAACTGGCGCGGGCGATGGCCGCGGCCGGCTGCGTCGAGACGAGCCTCGGCTTCGAGAGCGGCGATCCGGGGGTGCTGCGCGCGCTGGGGAAGCGGTTCTCGCCCGACGACGTGCGCGCGGTTTCCGACGCGCTCGCCGAGCGCGGCGTGCGGCGGCGCGGCTTCCTGCTGATCGGCGGGCCGGGGGAGACGATGGACACCGTCGCGCGGAGCCTCGAGTTCGCCGCCTCGCTCCGGCTCGACGGGCTGAAGACGACCGTCGGGATCCGGATCTACCCGGGCACGCCGCTCGCCGCCGCCGCGCTGCGCGAGGGGGTGGTCGCGCCGGACGACGACCTGCTCGAGCCGCGGTTCTACCTGTCGCCCGCGCTGCGGGACCATCTCGACGAGTTGCCGCCGCCCGATCCGCTTCCGTGAGTCCCAGGACGCGAAAAGGGCGGGCCGTCGCGGCCCGCCCTCTCGCTGTTTCGAAGCCGAGGACGATCGTCGCCGCGCGTCAGCGTTCCTTGCGGACGAGGACGATCGTCGCGCCGTCCTCTCCTTCGGCCGCGGCGAGGAGCTCCCGCAGCGCGGGGTAGTCGGACGGCGGAACGACGGCCTTCTTGAAGACGAGCGTCGTCGTCGCGACGACCGAGCGGCCGTTGCGCGACACCTCGCGCGCGTACGAGCCGACGGCGTTGTCGATCCGCAGCGGGGCGGGAAGGCGCAGTGGCTCGAAGCCGGCGGGAAGCTCGAGCGCGACGCGCGTCCGCTCCTCCGCCGGGACGGGAAGCTGCAGCGGGCGCGCGCGCCGGCCGCGCCAGATCTGCAGCGCGTCGCCGCGCAGCGCGCCGGGAACGCGCGGCAGGCGCAGCGCGACCGGGCGGTCGTCGCGCGCGAGCGGAACGGCGCCCCCTTCGAGCGCGAGGCGCAGCGAGAGCGCCTCGGCGCTCTTCGCCGCGACCGCGGTCCCGCGGACGCCCGGACGGCCGAGGCCGTCGAGGGCGCCGCCGAGGACGCGCGCGCCGTCCACGCCGTCGCGGTCGAACGCCGGCGCGGGATCGTAGAGGCCGGCGAGATCGACGTCGGCGGCGCCGGCGACGGCGAGTTCCCGGCCGCGCTCTTCGAGCTTCAACGAGACGTCGAGGGCGGCGCGGTTGCGCGCGGCGTCGAGCGCGGGCGCCGTCTCGAGGCCGTGCGCCTTTGCGTCGATCGTCAGGAAGGAGCGTCCCGCGAGTTGGAGGACGTTCCGCTTGGCGAGCGGCGTCGTCGGGTCGAACCAGGTCGCGCGTCCGCCGAGGTCCACGGCGACCCACGCTTCGGTCAGGAGCTGCGGGGCCGCGGCGACGTCGGCCGGCAGCGGCTCGTCGGCGGCGAGGACGACGACGGCGCGGCGGCCGTCGGCGCGCAGCAGCGCGGCGAGGAGGACCGCCTTGTCCAGCGGGTGGCCGACGCTCGAGTCGAGCGTCGCCGCCGCCGGGCGGGCCTCGAAGTCGAAGGCGGCGATCGGCCAGCGCACCGTGCGCACGCCGTCCACGACGAAGGCGTGGAGCTTCTCGATCCGCTCGACGTCGAGCGTCGCGTCGCCGACGATCCGCTTCGCCGCCGCCTCGATCGCGGCGGTCGGCTTCGCGGCGCCGTCGATCCGGTCGAAGAGGTCGGCGCGCACGGCGTTCCAGTCGGCGGCGGTGGAATACGCCAGACGGCAGCGGCCGAGGTTCCCGGCGAGCGCCTCGTTCGGGACGACGGCCGGCGCGTCGGCGCGTCGCAGGGCGAGGCGGACGAGCCCGCCGTCGCGCGTTTCGCGCGGCGCGAGCGCGCAGCCGAGCGCGCTCCAGCGGATCGGCGACGCGGCGGGCGCGGCGAGTTCGATCGAGCGCTCGGCGATCGGCAGCGGGCCGTCGAGGTCGAGGACGCCCGAGGCCGCGGGCCGCGGCGCGGGCGCGCGGTCGGCGATCGTGTAGGCGAGGCGCGTGACGCCGCGCGTCTCGACGCCGACCTGCGAGACGGTCATCTCGCGCAGCGAGGCGTACGGCGCGGCCCACTCCAGCGGCGCGGCGGTGTTGGCGACGAGGCTGTTCTCCTTCGCCGCGACGAGCCGCCCTTCCGGCGTGAAGGTCCACGCTTCGTCGATCGTCAGCGTCGAGCGGGCGTCGTTCCAGTCCACGCTCGGGTCGAAGTAGCCGTGGGCGTCGAGCCACGGCGTGAACGGCTGGAGGTCGAGGAGTTCGCGCCGCACGACGCGGCCGTCCTGGCCGAGGACGACCTCGGTCGCCTGCCGCAGGACGCGGCCGTCCTGGCCGGCGACCGGCGCCTCGGCGACGGCGCGCCGCACCGCGTCGGGAACGGTCGGCGCGGCCTTGGCAACGGGCTTGGCTTCCGGTCGGTCCGGCGCGGCCTTGGCGGCGGGCTTGGCTTCCGGCGCGGCGGCGCGGGCGGGGAAGGGGAGGGACGCCGCGGCGAGCGCGAGCGCGGCGACGGCGACGTTCCGGAGCGTCTTCACTTGGCCTCCCGTTCCAGGACCACCAGGTCCTCCGGCAAGGCGCGCGCCTCCTGCACGACGGCGCGGAAGTTGGCGTAGGCGTCGACCGGCACGACGCGCCGCTTGATCGTCAGCCGGTAGTCGGAAACGATCGCGTTCCCCTTCGTTTCCGCGGAGACGGCGAGCGCGGCGGCGGGCCCGTCGAGCTTTCGTTCGCGCGGCAGCCGCGCGACGCGGTATCCGGGCGGCGGCGTCAGCGTCTCGTGCAGCTCGAACACGCGCGAGGCGCCGAGCTGCAGCGCCTGCGTCCGGCGCGGCGCCTTGGCCGCTTCCCAGTACGGCGCGTAGCCGGGGGAGCGGAACGGGTGGCGCAGCGCGGGGAGCGCGAACGAGAGCGTCTTGTCGCCGGCGAGCGCGTAGCGCGGGATCGCGTAGCGGATCTCGAAGCGGAGCGGGCGCCGCGGATCGAGCAGCGCCGCGGAGTCCACGGCGACCGGCTCGACCGTCGCGCCGGGGGCGATTCCGGCCACGATCTGCTCGAACCACGCCTGGCGGTCGGCGGCGCCGGCGCCCGACACGAGGTCGCGCCGCAGCCGCTGGTCGACGAGCCCCGTCGCGGTCAGGACGAGCGTGCCGCGCAGCGTGCCGGCGGCGTCGAGCGACGCGTTCGAGTCGAGCCGCAGCAGCTGCGCCGCGGGGTCGAACGCCGGCGTCGCGGTCAGCGTCTCGCCTTCCGGGGCGCCGATCAGGTAGTTCTGCTCGCCTTCGGCGCTCGACCAGAGTTCGGGCGAGAGCGGAACCCACGTCGGATCGAGCAGCTGGTACGTGCCGTCCTTGCGGCGCAGCGCGGCGACGCAGTGGTTGAACTGGTCGGCCGGGATCCGCTCGACCCGCGCGCCGGCCATCGTCATCGCCGGATAGACCGTGAACCCGGCGGCGCGCAGCATCGTGATCGCCATCGCCGCCTTGTCCTTGCAGACGCCGGAGCGGTCCTCGAAGATCATCGGGCCGGGGTGGAGCGTGTATCCCTCGCCCTTGCCCATCGTGATCCCGGAGTAGCGGATGTTGTCGGCCGCCCAGTGGACGATCGCCGAGACCTTGCCGTCGTCGTCGAGTCCCTTCGTCAACTCCGCGACCTTCGTCTTGATCCGCTCGTCGGCCGCGAACTGGCGGTCGTTGACCTCGGCGAACCAGCGCGACTTGTCGCGCCAGTCGGGGACGGTGGCGAGGACGACCTTCGTCTGCACGTCGGACGGGGCGACGGCGCGCGGCTCGGCCTCGTAGGCGGGGAGCCCTTCCTTCCAGAAGCGGTAGACGAGCTTGTCCCCTTCGACGCCGGCGAACGTCTTGACCTCGCCGTTGTAGACCTCGAACTGGAGCGGCTTGTCCTTCGGCGTGCGCACCGCGTAGTGGCGCAGCTTCACCGGCGCGTCGTCCTGGAAGAAGACGACGTCGTAGAAGTGGCCGCGCATCGGCGGGATGTAGCGCTCGTCCTCCGGCGCGCCGCCGCGGGCCAGGTCGTCGAGGTAGGCGATCAGGAACCCCTTGGTGTACGACTCGACCTCGACGGCGTCGCCGGGGAGGAGGCGGGGGAGCTGCAGGATCTTCATCCGCGCGCCCCAGTAGATCATGTGCTGCGGCTGCGGCAGGTCGGCCGCCTTCGCCGCGTCCACGGTCTCGACCGCCCCGCCGGCGCGGAGCACCCGCACGCGCCGCACCTCGACCAGGTTCGAGGTCGGGTCGTAGTCGAAGCGGAACCGCGCCAGCTCCGCCGCCCCCTTCTCGCTGAGGCACTTCACGAGCTGGCGCTCGACGATGTGGGCGAGGCCCGACTCTTCGACGTCCACGTCGGTGCGGCGGAAGACGACGACGCGGTCGGCGCCGCCGTTGGCGGAGGCGTCTCCCGCGGCTTCGACGAGCGCGCGGAGGTCGCCGTCGTTCGCCGGCGCGGGCGGCTCCTGCGCGGCGGCGACGGTGCAGAAGATTCCCGCGGCCAGGGCGGCCGGGAGCAGAAGGCGCATGGACATCGCTGCGGGCTCCAAGGGTTGGTGGGGACGAAGAGGATAGCGCGGGGCGGGACGGGCCGCGGCGGCCCGCCGCGGCGGCCGTGGCCGATGGTTCGCGGAGAAAGAGACGAACGGCCGGAGCGGGACGACGAACGGCCGCCCGGGCGCGCGACCGGCCGACCGTGCGCGGCGCGTGCGGGGAAGAGGCGCGGCGCGGGAAGACTCGCGGCGCCGAAAAGAAGCGGGGCCGCCCCGAAGGACGGCCCCGCGCCTCGGCGGTCCCGCCGCGGCCGGGCTACTTCTTCGCCCGGGCGAGGATCTTGTCCATGTCGTCCATCACGGCGTTCATCTCGGCGATCGCCGCCTGGAACGGCTTGGAGGTGGTCATGTCCACGCCGACCCCCTTCAGCAGGTCGATCGGGTACTTCGACGAGCCGGAGGAGAGCATCGTCAGGTAGGCGTCGCGGGTCGTCGTCTTGCCCTGCGCCGCTTCCTCGCGGATCGCCTTGGCGATGCTGGTCGAGGCGACGAGGCTCGTCGCGTACTGGTAGACGTAGTAGTTGTAGTAGAAGTGCGGGATGTAGGCCCACTCGACGGCGAGCATGTCGTCCACCTGGCAGATCCCCTTGTCGTGGCCGTAGTACTCGCGCGTCAGGTCGAGGTAGAGCTTGTCGAGCGCGTCGGCGGTCAGCGGCTCGCCCTTCTCGGCCATCTCGTGGATCTTCAGCTCGAACTCGGCGAAGAGGGTCTGGCGGAACAGGGTGCCGCGCAGGCCGTCGAGGTAGTTGCCGAGCAGCGCGAGGCGGGTCGCGTCGTCCTGCGTGCGGTCGAGCATGAAGTGCAGCAGCAGGTTCTCGTTGAGCGTCGAGGCGACCTCGGCGACGAAGATCGAATAGTCGTGCGTCGGGTACGGCTGGCGCTTGTCCGACAGGAAGGTGTGCATCGAGTGGCCGGACTCGTGGGCCAGCGTGGAGACGTCGTCGTACTGCCCGTTGAAGTTCTGGAGCTGGAACGGGTGGACGCCGTAGGCGCCGGTGCTGTAGGCGCCCGAGCGCTTCCCCATCGTCGGCATGAAGTCGACCCAGCGGTCGGCGAATCCCTTGCGCAGCGCGGCGACGTAGTCCGGGCCGAGCGGCGCGACGGCGCCGAGCGTCAGATCGGTCGCCTCTTCGGCGGTGTAGGTCTTTTCGACGCGGGGGACGAGCGGCGCGTAGATGTCCTGGTAGCGGAGCTTGTCCAGCCCCATGATCCGCCGCCGCAGCTCGAGGTAGCGGTGCAACGTCGGCAGGTTGGCGTGGACGTCGGCGACGAGTTGGCGGTAGACGCTCGTCGGGATGTTGTTGTCGAAGAGCGCGGCGTCGAGGCTGGAGTCGAACTTGCGCGCGTCCTTGAAGAAGATGTGCGACTTGACGGCGGCGTAGAGCGAGGAGGCCATCGTGCGGCGGAACTTCCCGTACTCGTCCCAGAAGGCCTTGAAGACCAGCTCGCGGTCGGCGCGGTTGGTCGCCGCGCGGTACTTGCCGTAGCCGGAGGCGTCGAGGTACGCCTTCTCGCCGGTGGAGAGGGTCACGGTCGGGTAGGGGAGCTCGGCGTTGGTGAAGATTGAATGGAGCTCGGCCCCGGCGCCGGCCATGTCCCCGGCCTGCGCGACGAGCTTCTCTTCGCTCGCCGAGAGGGTGTGGGCGCGGCGGCGCATCAGGTCGTCGAGGAGCATCTTGAACGGCGCGAGGCGCGGCTCCTTGGACTGGAACTCCTGGACCTTCGCCGGGTCCATGGCGAGGATCTCGGGGCGCAGGTAGCTCGTCGTCGCCCCCATCTTCACGGCGAGGAGCTGCACGCTCTGCAGGAGGGCGAGCGTCTCGTTGACCCGCGTGTCCTCGTCGCGCCGCATGCTGGAGTAGGTGTAGAGGCGCGAGAGGTCGCGGTCGGCGTTCGACACGGCGTCGAGCGCGTCGAACAGCGCGGCCGGCGAGTCCGCGAGATGGCCTTGGAAGCGGGCCAGCGACGGAATCCGCTCGGCGAGGGCGTCGCGCGTCTTCAGCGCCGCGGCGATCGAGGGATACAGGTCGGCGGTGTTCCACGTGTACTTCTCGGCAACTTGAGCACGGTCGCTGGGCACGGCGGGCTCCTTCGGGGCGGCCGACGCCGGGACGGCGCAGGCGGCCAACGCGACGGCCACGAGGATCTTCTTCACGGTCGGTCTCCGCTGGGGTGGGTGTTGCCCGAGGATGGACGAGGGGCGCCGGGCTTCGTCGCCCGCGGGACGCCGCGGGCGGCGCAGGGCGAGAGGCATCTGGTCATCGGCTGGCTCCTCGTTCCGGGATGGCGGCGCAAAAGGATACGCCGAACCATCCCGCTTCCGCCGCGCGCCGCGGATTTCGCGGTACACAACCCGCGAGCGGCGCGCCGCGCCGCGGGGAGGGCATGTGGACCGTCCGCGCCGACGCCGCAGTCTGCTCGTTCATCCGGTCCAGTTCCGCCTTCTCGGATCTCACTTGATTCACGGCGTCATCCTCGTCGTCGCGCTGGGGATGGTCGTTTTCGGGCCGTCGGTCGCGGCGTATCTGACGACCGGATCTTCGGACGTCCGTCGCGCCGCGGCGGAAGAGCTGAGCCTGCTGTCGCGGCGGACGTGGCCGGGGGCGATCGTCGTCGTGGCGCTGCTCGTGCTCCACAGCGTCGTCATTTCGCACCGCTTGGCGGGTCCGCTGCTCCGGTTCCGCGACGTCCATCGGCAGATCGGGGCGGGGGACTTCACGGCCCGGGCCGCGCTGCGTTCCGGCGACTACCTGCGCGAGGACGCCGCGGCGCTGAACCGGATGGCGGCGGCGCTGGAGGACCGCGCGGCGGCGATCCGCCGCCTCGCCGGGGCGGTGGAGTCCGCGGTCGGCGCGGAGGCCGCGCCGGACGGCGAGTTGACGCAGGCCTGGACGAAGATGGCCCGCGCGGTCTCCGCGATGGCCGCCGCCGACGATCACCCGACGCCGTAGGGGAGGCTG
>JAJFTU010000075.1 GCA_021372775.1 bacterium
TAATCTTCTCTCCGCGCCCCTCGGGGACGCGACGCGAGGAGTTTGGTGGCGAACAGCGGCATCGAACGGGGCGTGGCGGTCTTCGGCTCGGCGGTCGCCGAGGAGGGTTCCCCGGAGTGGGAGCGCGCCGAGGCGGTCGGCGCCGAGATCGCGCGCCGCGGCCTGCCGACGGTCACCGGGGGCTACGGCGGCGTGATGGAGGCGGCCAGCCGCGGCGCGCGGCGCGCCGGCGGCGAGGTTGTCGGCGTGACCTGCCGCCTCTTCCGCGGGCGCTCCCCGAACCCGCACCTTACGCTGGAGATCGAGGAGCCGGACCTCGCGACGCGGACGGCGCGCCTCTTCGCGCTGGCGAAGGGGTTCGTCGTGCTCGGCGGCGGGGTCGGCACCCTCGCGGAACTGGCGCTCCTCTGGGCCGACGCGAAGGCCGGCAGCCCGCGGGGGCCGATCGTGATCTGGGACGACGTGTGGGCCCGCACCTACGGCGAGCTCGAGGCGGCGGGGCGGATGGAAGGCGGCGCGCGCCGCTGGACGCGCCTCGCCGACCGCGCCGACGCGGCGGTGGCCCTGGCGCTCGACGCGCACGTGCACTGAAGGCGGAGCGATGGCGGACGACAAGAAGGACGACGGGAAGGCGAAGACGCAGGACGGCGGCGGCAAGCCCGCGGCGGAGCGGACCCCCGACGAGGGGCGGACGCTCGTGCACGGGACGCCGCGGGGCGTGCTGCGCGACTACCTCGAGACGATCGTCATCTGCGTGCTCGTGCTCCTCTTCGCGCGCACGTTCGTGTTCATGCAGTCGAAGATCCCCACCGAGTCGATGCTCGACACGCTCCTCGTCGGCGACTACATCCTCGTGGACCGCAATCTCTACGCCGCCCCCGGCGACAGCCCCGCGGGCCTCCTCGGCCAGCGGGAGATCAGGCGCGGCGACGTCGTCGTCTTCAAGTTCCCGGAGGATCCGGACGTCGACTTCGTGAAGCGGGTGATCGGCCTGCCGGGCGAGACGGTGGAGATGAAGGACGGCCGGATGCTGGTGGACGGCAGGCCGCTCGAGGAGCCGTACGTCCTCCCGGAGAACGTCGATCCGCAGGCCAACTACGGGCCGGCGAAGGTCCCGCCCGGGCAGTACTTCATGATGGGCGACAACCGCGCCAACTCGCGCGACTCGCGCTACTGGGGCTTCCTCCCCCGCTCGCTGGTCAAGGGGCGCGCGTTCTTCATCTGGTACTCGTTCGAGGAGCAGCGGAACGACCAGGAGAACGTCGGGCTGCGCCGGCTGCAGTCGATCGCGCGGAAGATCTACCTCTTCCCGACCCGCACCCGCTGGGGACGTCTCTTCTCGATCATCCGCTGACGCTGCGGCGGCGCCGCGGCGAGACGCGCGACGCGGGGCCCGCCCGTCGTCCGCGCGTTCTCGCCGGGAGCGCTCAGAGGACCGGAGAGGACTCGACCTCGTCCTTGCCCGCGACCTGAAGCGAGTGGACGTGGAACCGCGCGTCGTCGGCCTGCGGGAAGTCGTTGCGGAAGTGGCCGCCGCGGCTCTCCTCGCGCCAGAGCGCGCCCCGCGCCACGGCGCGCAGCACGTCCACTTCCGTCGCCGCCTCGAACGCCGCGCGCGTCGCCGGCGCCCCGCCCGGCGCGCCGAGGCGCGACGCCTCGGCCTCGAGCTCCTCGACCGCGCTCCGCAGCCCCGCGCCGTCGCGCAGGATCCCCAGCCGGTCCTCGGCCAGATCGCGCAGCCGCGCGCGGTGGGCCGCCGGATCGGCCTCGCGCGAGAAGCGCGGCGCCGGTGCCTCGGCCGGCGGCGCCTCGCGCCCGACGAAGCCGTCGTCGAACAGGCCGCGCGCCGCGCGCGCCCCGAAGACCAACCCCTCGAGCAGCGAGTTGCTGGCGAGGCGGTTCGCGCCGTGCACGCCGGTCGAGGCGACCTCGCCGGCCGCGGCGAGGCCGCGCACGTTCGTCCGCCCGTGGAGATCGGTCTCCACCCCGCCCATCGCGTAGTGCGCGGCGGGCGCGACGGGCAGCGGCGTCGTCACCGGGTCGATCCCCCAGCCGCGGCAGGCCGCGACGATCCCGGGGAAGCGGCGTTCGACGAACGCGTGGTCGAGCCCGGTGAGGTCGAGACGGACCGGCTCGCCCCCCTGCGCGATGATCCGCCGCGCGATCCCGCGGGCCACGACGTCGCGCGGCGCGAGCTCGCCGCGCGGATCGTCGTCGAGCAGGAAGCGCCGCCCGTCGCGGTCGCGCACGACCCCGCCCTCGCCGCGCAGCGCCTCGGTCATCAGCCAGGAGGGAGCGCCGGGGAGCGCGAGGGCGGTCGGATGG
>JAJFTU010000076.1 GCA_021372775.1 bacterium
TAGAGCGCGGCGAAGACCTGCCGCGCGCGGAAGCGGGCGGAATCGAGCGGCGCGATCGCCGCGGCCAGTTCGGCGCGGCGGAGGCCGTAGATGTTGGGGCGTTCGTCCGAGGCGTTCATCGTCTCGATTGTGGGGGCCGACCGCGCCGCCGCGCCACCGCGGCCACGCGTCCGCGGCGAGGACGCGCTCCCGCCGCGCGGACGCGACCGCAGCGCGCCGCTGCGGCGCACGCGGCCGACCGCGCGCGTCCGGCGAACGGGACGCGTCCGCGACGGAGCGCGCCGCGCGATTCGGGTTAGGCTTGGAGGGTGCGGCGAAGGAGGCCTCGATGCGGCGGGACCAACTGCTCTTCCTGATCGTCGGTCTGGTGTTCGGCTTGGCCGTCGGCGCGATCATCGGCGCCGTCGTCGCGCGGCCGGACATCGTCGGCGCCTCCGCCCCGACTCCGCCCGCGGCCGGCGCCCCGGGCGCCCCGCCGCAGGCCGCGGCCGGCATGGACTCGGTGGATGCGCGCCTCGCCGCGCTGCGGGCCCGCCTCGACAAGAACCCGGACGACGAGGCCGCGCTGACCGACCTCGGCGAGCTGTACCTGGCCGCCGGCATGCGCGAACGCGCGGTCGAGCCGTTCCGCCGCCTCGCGGCCCTCGCCGGAAACGACCCGCGCCGCCTGACCGAGGCGGCGACCGCGCAGCTCCGCGCGGGGGACGCCCGCGGGGCCTTCGCGACCGCGCGCCGCGCCGCGGACCTCGACCGCTCCGCGACCGCGCCGGCCGCCCTCGCCGCGCAGGCGGCGATCGCCGCCGGCGGCGTCGCCGAGGCCGAGGACGCGGTCGCCGAGTTGCGTCGGCGGGCGCCGAACGCGCCGGAGGCCGCCGCCGCCGCGGCCGGGCTGACCGAGATGAAGCGGGTCGTCGAGGACGGCCGCGCGAAGCCGAACGACTACGCGGCGCAGGTCGCCGCCGGCAATTTCTTCTACGACCGCGGCCAGTGGGCCGAGGCCGAGGCGGCCTACCGCCGCGCCCTCGCCGTGCGGGCCGACGACCCGGACGTCGTCACCGACCACGGCGTGACGCTGCACCAGCTCGGCCGCGACGCCGAGGCGCTCGCCGAGTTCGACCGCTCGATCCGCCTCGACCCGCGGCACGCGATGACCGCCCTCAACGGGACGGTCGTCAGCCTCGCCGCGGGGGACAAGGCCCGGGCGGCGACTTGGCTGGCGCGGCTGGAGCAGATCGATCCGCGGCATCCCGCGATCCCGCGCTTCAAAGAGGAACTGGGCCAAAAGTGAGCGGCATTTTCGGAATCCTGTTGCTGGTTGTCGTCGCCTGGTGGCTGTCGCGCGTCCTGCGGAACGTCTTCTTCGCCCCGTCCCGCCCGCCCGCCACGCCGCGGCCGTCGTCCCCGCCGCCGCCGCCGCGCCCCGACGACGGGCGGCGCGCCGCGTCCCCCGCCGGCGGCGCCGAACGGCTCCTGCCCTGCTCCGCCTGCGGCGTCCGCGTCCCGGAAGGGCGCGGTCTGCGCGACGGGGAGCGGTTCTTCTGCTCCGAGACTTGCCGGAAAGCGGGACGTTAGCCGCCGCGCCCCGGTTGCCCGTCCCCTCCGCGCGCGGCTACATTCGTCGGGAACACACCAAAGAAGGCAGCCAATGTCCGTCCCCTACGATCCGATCGACGACATGTGCCGGCAGGCCGACGCCTGCTACCGCTCCGGCGACATCCAGGAAGCGCGCCAGATCTACGAGGCGATCCTGCAGATGGAGCCGAGCCACGAGCGGGCGCGTGAAGGGCTCGCCCTGACGTCGCTCACCGAGAACCGCTGGTCGCAGGTCGAGCGCTCCCCCGGCGCCAACACCGCGCTGGCGGCGGGCCTCGCCAAGGCGCGCGACTTTTTGTCGGCCGGATCGCTCGAGCAGGCGCAAGTGGTCGCCGAGGAGCTGTCGAAGCAGTTCGCCGGGCAGGCCGAAGTCGCCGCCCTGGTCGGCGACGTCGCCGCCGCCCGCCAGCGCGCGCCGCTGACCGCCCGCGCCTTGGCCGAGGCCCGCGACGCCCTCTCCCGCGGCGACGCGCGCCGCGCCGCCGCGGCCTGCCGCCGCGCGCTGGAACTCGAGCCCGGGCACCGCGAGGCGGAGATGCTCCTCGAGCAGTCCGAGCTGTCGCTCAACCCGGCCTCGGGCGAACTCCACACCGGGGACGTGCCGCTCGAATTCGATCTCGACCTCGGCGCGGAGCAGTCCGCGCCGTCCCTCTTCTCGCTGGACGTCCCGCCCGCCCCCGCTCCGGCGAGGCCGTTCGGCGCCCCGCCGGCGGCGTTCGCCCCGGCG
>JAJFTU010000077.1 GCA_021372775.1 bacterium
GGGGGCCGGCGATACCCTAGAGTTCCAGGGTTCGACGGCCCCCCCTCGACGACCGACCGACGACGCGAATAGGAACTCGTGGCCTTTCGGACGAAGAACGCCGAGAGGAACGCGGGAATGACGCGCGATCAGGATGCGCGGAAGACGCGCGGGGCCGCGGCTGCGGCCCCGCGCCCGGAAATCAGAAGCCGAGCTCGTGGAGAAGGTTGGTGGCCTGGTCCACTTCGGTGAGCGTCCAGAGCATGTAGCGGACGTCCGCGTGGATGGAGCGCGTGCGGACCGCGTCGAACAGGAAGTCGCTCGCCACCGTGTCGTACGTCCCGTCGAACAACAACCCCACCAGCTCGCCGCGCCCGTTCAGCGTCGCCGAACCGGAGTTGCCGCCCGTCGTGTCCACCGTGGAGAGGAAGTCCACCGGCACGTCCTTCAGCTTCGGGTCGAGGTACGGCGTCTTCTTGCCGGCGCGCAGCGCCGCGATCGCCGCGAGCTCCCGCGCCGGGGCGTTGAACTCGCCCGTCCCGGTCGCCTTCTGCTCGACGCCGGCGAGCGTCGTCTGCGGCAGGTACATCAGGCCGTCCTTCGTCGAAACGCCCTTCACCGTGCCGTAGGTGACGCGCAGCGTGCTGTTGGCGTCCGGCGCGAGGAGGCCGCCGTTCTTCGCGGTGAGCGCCTCGAGGTAGACCGGCGCGAGGCGGTAGCGCGCCCCTTCGCGCGTCTTGCCGTTCTCGCGGAGCTGGTAGACGGCGGGGTAGAGCTTCAGCGCGAACTGCACGAACGGGTCGTCGCTCTTCTGAATCGTCGCCGTGTCGGCCTGGAGCAGGGCGGCGCGGGCCGCCTTGTCGCCGAGCTTCGTCGCGCCGTAGAGCTTGTCGAGGAATGCCTCGGCCGCCTTCTCCGCGGCCGCCTTGTCCATGCCCGGCGCGAAGCCCGCGGCCTCGTCGATCGGGGCCACCCGCTGGTCCGCGGGAAGCGCGGCCGCCTGCAGCAGCGCGTAGCGGAGGAAGGCGCGGTCGGCGCGGGCGTCGTACGTCTTCTGCATCCGCTCCAGCCCCTCGCGGATCCGCGTCCAGTTGCGCTCCTGGAACTCCGGCTCGCGCGCGGCGTCCGGCTTCGGCCGCTCGAGCGAGAAGCGGTAGGCCTGCATCGCCGCCGAGAGCAGCGAGGAGCCGCCCGCGGTCCCCGTCAGCGCGGCGTCGCGCTCGCGCGTCTTGTCCTCGGCCGCCTGCAGCGCGTCGAGGCCGTCGAGCGCGGCGGCGAAGACCTGCCGCGCCGGGTTGGCGGCGATCCACGCGCGGAGCTCCTTCTCCTGCTTCTCCTTCAGCGCGAGGAGGCCGCCCTTGTTCAGCCCCTCGAGCACGCCGGCGTCCTTGGTCAGGCCGTTGTTGAGGCCGCGCTTGCGCCCCGCGAGCTTGATCGCCAGCTCGGGGTCGTTCTTCTCCAGCCCCTCGATGATCGCCAGCATGTCCTTGTAGGTCCGCAGAATCCGCGGCAGTCCCCACTCGGCGGTGGACTTCACTTCGGCGTAGGTCTGCAGCCGCTCGGTGCGGCCGGGGTAGCCGGCGACGAAGACGACGTCGCCCGGGGCGATCCCCTTGGGGTTGATCTTCAGCCAGTGCTTCGGATGGAACGGGACGTTGTCCTTGGCGAACGCCGCCGGCTTGCCGTCCTTGCCGACGTAGGCGCGGTAGAACGAGAAGTCGCCGGTCTGGCGCGGCCACTGCCAGTTGTCGGTCTCGCCGCCGAAGTTGCCGATCCCGGCCGGCGGGGCGTAGACGAGCCGGACGTCCTGGATCTCCATCTGCGCCAGCTCGAACCACTTCGCGCCGCCGAAGAACGACTGCACGCGGCAGCGCAGGCCGGTCTTCTCGCACGCCGTCGTGCGCTCCTTGACCCAGCTCTCCACCGCGTCGTAGCGGGCGCGGTCGTCGAGCTTCGCCGGCAGCGCGCGCTGCAGGTCGGCCGTCACCTCCTTGACCGAGACGGTGACGTAGACGCGCGAGCCGGGGCCGGCGAACAGCTCGTCCCCGCGCTCGCGGGCGAGGAAGCCGTCCACCAGCAGGTTGCGCTGCGGGGTGGAGTTGAACTGCAGCGCGCCGGCCACGCAGTGGTGGTTCGTGACGATCAGCCCGTCGGGGGAGACGAACGAGGCGCTGCAGCCGCCGAGGGAGACGATCGCCCCCATCGGGTGCCCCGTCAGGTCGGCGAACTGCTTCGGATCGCCGGTCCAGCCGAGCGCGCGCAGCCGCGGCGCGAGTTGGGGAATCTGCTGCGGCATCCACATCCCCTCCTCGGCGAGGGCCGAGGTCGGCAGGGCGCAGAGCGCGCCGACGGCGAACAGGAAACTCGAAACGACTCTCTTCACGGACCATCCTCCTGCGATCCGCGCGGGACGCCTGCGCGTCCGGCGCGGCCGACTTTTCAATCTAAGCGGCGCGGCCGCGAAACCGCGACCGGCGGACGTCCGCGGCGTCCGAACGGTCGCGAGGACGGCGCGAGCGGCGCCGCGGCGTTCGTCGTCCGCCGGCCCCTCAGCGCGGCAGCGGCGGCATCCGCAGCGCGCGCCGCGCCCGGTCGTGCGCGCGGTCGGCGCCCCAGGCGAAGAGCGCGCCGACGGCGAGGCCGGCCGGCACGTCCACGAGGTAGTGGGCCTTGAGGTAGACGACGGCGAAGAGCATCAGCCCGGTCACGACGCACATCGCGGGGAAGAGCGGCCGCGCGCCGCGCCGGGCGTAGTAGGTGTAGAGCGCCGCGACCGCGACGTGCGACGAGGGGAAGGCGGCGGCGTGGATCTCGCCCGAGCCGGTGAGGAAGAAGAGCAGGTGGTTGAAGACGTAGCCGTCGTAGAGCCGCGGCCCGAGCGCCGGCGGGAAGTAGTAGTGCGGCCCGACGACGGGGAAGAGCCAGAAGACGGCGTAGCAGCAGTAGAAGCAGAGCGAGACGGCGAAGACGATCCGCTCCGCCTCCTCGTAGCCGCGGCGCAGGAAGGCGACGACGAAGGCGACGAAGTAGAAGTAGTAGGCGAAGTAGGCGAAGCAGAAGATCTCGGAGAGCCATGGCCACGGCGCCGCGGCGCGGAAGGCGAGCGACGGCTGGCAGCCGAAGATCGACTGCTCGACGCCGGCGACGAGCGGGTCGAGCGCCGCGCCGTGGAAGATCGGCCAGAGGATCTCGATCTGCCGGTAGAAGACGTAGTACATGACCGGCGGGAAGGCGATCCGCAGCAGTTGGACGAGGCGGTTCGTCGAGCGTCGGGCGAGGAACCCCAAGAGCAGCGCCCCGGCGCCGACGGCGAGGCTGACCGCGATCTGCCCCGCGCAGCCCGGGACGCCGCGCGCCGCGCCGAGCGCCGCGACGAGCGCGGAGAGGATCGCGTAGGCGGCGACGAGCAGATCGAGCGGGCGGGGGAAGCCGGGCGCGCCGCGCGCGTTGCGGAGCGAATCGTCGTCGGACTCGCGCCGCGGGGCCGCGCCGCGCCCGCCGCGGAGCGGAGCGCGGTCAGAGCCAGCCATGCGCGCGGTACCAGGCGGCCGTCTCGGCGAGCGCGGCGGCGAGCGGCGTCGGCGCGACGAAGCCGAGGTCGCGCGCCGCGGGCGCCGTGTCGGCGACCCACGCCGGGGCGCGCATCTCGACGACCTTCTGCGAGCTGAAGATCTGCGGCTTCCCGGCGAGCCGCGCGAAGAGGTCGGCGACCGCCCCCGCGGGGGGCGCGACCCACTCCGGCAGCCGCACGACGCGCGCCTTCTTCCCCAGCGCCGCGGCGATCGCCAGGCCGAGCTCGCGCCACGTCACGACCTCGGGCGAGGCGACGTCGTAGACCGCGGCGCGCGGCGTCTCGGCCTGCGCCGCCCGCAGCAGCCCCAGCGCGAGGTCGGGGCCGTAGACGAGCGAGTAGTGGCGGTCGCGGCGGCCGAGCACCGGCAGGAAGCCGCGGCGCGCGATCTGGAAGTACTGCAGGACGTCCCGCTCGCGCGGCCCGAAGACGACCGCGGGGCGGCAAATCACCGAAGGAATCCGCTCGGCCGCGGCGACGACCTTCTCGCCCTCCAGCTTCGTCCGCCCATACCAAGTGAGCGGCGCGTCGGGGGCGCCGGCGGGGCGCGGCGCGCCCCCCGCGGGGCTCGGCCCGCCCGCGGCGAGGCTGGAGACGTGGACGAAGCGGCGCGGCGGCGCCGGCGCGGCGAGGCAGGCCTCGACGAGGGCGCGGGTGCCGCCGACGTTGACGCGGGCGAGGTCCTCTTCGCGGAACCCCTTGAGGGCCGCGGCGAGGTGGAAAACCCAATCGACGCCCTGCACCGCGGCGGGAAGCGTCTCCGGCGCGGTCAGCTCGCCGCGGACGATTTCGACGTCGAGGCCGGCGAGATTCTCGGGGACGCGCCCCGGCCGGACGAGCGCCCGCACCGCGTGCCCCTCGCGCCGCAGCAACTCGCAGAGGTGCGAGCCGACGAACCCCGAGGCCCCGGTGACGAGCGCGAGCATCGCGTCAGAGCGCGCGGTCGTAGATGCGGTAGACCTTCGAGCGCCGCGCGTTGATCCGCGTGAGCGGCCGGATCATCGCGTCGTTGGTCTCGAGGATCCAGCCCATCTCGCCGACGCCGTAGCCGAGCGGGACGCCGTTGGCGATCGTGCGCTGGATGAAGACCGCGTCGAGCCCCAGCCGCCGGTGCTCGGGCCGGATGCCGAGGGCGATCGTGCGCAGCCGGCTGCAGCCGGAGACCTTCAGCTTCCAGAGCAGCTTCGCCAAACCGAAGGGGAAGAGCTTCCCGTTGGCCAGCTTCAGCGCTTGGTTGGCGTCCGGCACGGAGATCGAGATCCCCGCCGGCTCGCCGTCCACCTCGCCGACGAACGAGACGCGCGGGTCGATCACCGGGCGGATCTCCTTGACGAGGTAGGCCAGCTCGGCGTCGGTCCAGGGGACGAACCCCCAGTTGTCCTTCCAGGCGTCGTTGTAGCAGCGGCGGACGAACTCCAGCTCGTTCTTCAGCTTCGACATGTTCACCTGGCGGATCTTGACCCGTCCGCGCGCCAGGATCTTCTCGACCACCGCGTCGAGCGTCCCCGCGCACTGCGGCCCCGTCACCTCGAAGGCGAAGAGGTCGATGCTCTTGGCCAGCCCGTTCGCCTCGAACTGCGCGGCGTAGTAGGGCGGGTTGTACGGCATCATCAGCGCCGGCGGGTCGTCGAACCCCTCGACGAGCAGCCCGAGGACGTCGTTGGTGGTGAAGTTCGTCGGCCCGCGCATGACCGACTTCCCCTCGGCGCGCAGCCACTCGCCGGCGGCCTCGAAGAGCGCCCGCGCGACGTCGGGATCCTCCGTCGCCTCGTAGAGGCCGAAGAAGCCGACGTTCGCCTCGTCCGCGTGGAACTGGCCGAAGCGGTCGTTGCGGATCGCGGCGATCGTGCCGACGACCTCGCCGTTCCGCCGCGCCAGCAGCGGCTGGATCTTCGCGTACTCGAAGACCGGGTTCTTGCGCGGATCGAGGAAGTCGCGCCGCTCCGTCAGCAGCGGCGGCACCCAGACCGGGTCCTTCGCGTAGAGCTTGAAGGGAAAGCGGATGAACGCCTCGACTTGGGCGCGCGAGGAGACCGGCTCGATCGTCAGGGAATTGGGCATGGCGGCGTCCGCGGGGCCGCGGGGCGGCCCCGCCGAATCACTTGATCAGGCCGAAGATCCGCCCGCCCTCGGCGAAGCGGTCGAGCGCCAGCTGCATCTGCTGGCGGGTGTGGCCCGCGGTGACCGAGATCCGCACGAGGCAGCGGCCCGGCGGCACGGCCGGGGGCACGACGGGGTTGATGAAGACGCCGTGCTCGCTCAGCCAGCGCCAGAACTTGAACAGGTGCTCGAGCTCCCCGACCATCACCGGGATGACCGGCGTCTCGGTCGGGCCGGTGTCGAACCCCAGCTCGTCGAGCCCCTTCTTCAGGAAGGTGGCGTTGTCCCAGAGCCGCTGGATCCGCTCCGGCTCCTGCTCCAGCACGTCGAGCGCGGCGAGGACCGCGGCCACGCTCGCCGGGGCGGCGGAGGCGGAGAACATGAACGGGCGGCTGCGGTGCTTGAGGAAGTTGATCGCCCGCTCCGAGCCGGCGATGAAGCCGCCGATGGCGGCCAGCGACTTGGAGAAGGTGCCCATGATCAGGTCCACCTTGTCGGTGAGCCCGAAGTGGTCCGCCGTGCCGCGGCCCCCCGCGCCGAGGACGCCGAGGCCGTGCGCGTCGTCGACCATGACCGAGGCGTTGTACTTCGCGGCCAGCTCGACGATCTGCGGCAGCTTGCAGATGTCCCCTTCCATCGAGAAGACGCCGTCGGTGACGATCAGCTTGCCCGCGTCGATCGGCAGCGCGGCCAGCTCCCGCTCGAGGTCCGCCATGTCGCTGTGGCCGAAGCGCACCGTCTTGGCGAAGGAGAGGTAGCAGCCGTCCACGATGCAGGCGTGGTTCATCTTGTCGGAGAGGATGTACTCGCCGCGGCCCGCGATGCAGGAGAGGACGCCGGTGTTCGTCTGGAACCCGGTCGGGAAGACCAGCGCCGCTTCCTTGCCCACGAAGCGGGCCAGCCGCTCCTCGAGCTCGAGGTGGATCGGCAGGGTCCCGTTGAGGAACCGCGAGCCGGCGCAGCCGGTGCCGTACTTGGCGATCGCCTCCATCGAGCGCTGCTTGACCAGCGGGTGGGTGGTCAGCTCGAGGTAGGAGTTGGAGCCGAGCATCAGCGTCGGACGGCCGTTCGTGACGACCTCGGTGTCCTGCCCGCTCTCGATCACGCGGAAATAGGGATAGATCCCCATCGTCTTCAGATCGTCGGCCAAGTGGAACCGCCGGCACTTGTCGAAAATCGAGGCGCGGTCCTTGGCGGTGGCGGGCCGGGCCTCTTCCTGCCCGGAGACGGGGGTCGTCGGTTGAAGCATTCTGTTCACCTCAATAAGAACGGTCAGCCCAAAGCAGCCGGCAGTTTACAACGGACGGCCCCGCGCCACGAAGAGCGGGGCGCCTTAGGGCGAAAATTGGCCCAAAAAGAAACGCCGCCGCGTCCGTGGGGGCGCGGCGGCGTCGCAGGGGCCTGTCTTACCCGTTGATCCGGGCGAATTCCTTCATGAAGTCGGCCACCGCCTGGACGGAGGCCAGCGAGACGGCGTTGTAGGTCGAGACGCGGATCCCGCCCGTCGAGCGGTGCCCCTTCATCCCGACCAGCCCGGCCTTCTTCCCCTCGGCCACGAACTTCGCGTCCAGCTCCTCGTTCGGGAGGCGGAAGACGACGTTCATCAGCGAGCGGCTGTCCTTGGCCACCGGGCCGCGGTAGAAGCCGTTGGAGCCGTCGATCGCGCCGTAGATGACCTCGCCCTTGGCCTTGTTGACCTTCTCCATCGCCGCGAGGCCGCCGTTCTTCTTCAGCCAGCGCAGGGTCAGGTTGGAGAGGTAGATCGCGAACACCGGCGGGGTGTTGAACAGCGACTCCTTGGCGGCGTGCGTCTGGTACTTGAGCATCGTCGGCAGGTCCTGGCGGCACTGGGCCAGCAGGTCGTCGCGGAGGATGACGATCGTCACGCCCGCGGGGCCGAGGTTCTTCTGCGCGCCGGCGTAGATCGCGCCGAACTGCTTGCCGTCGAACGGGTGCGACAGGAAGTCGGACGACATGTCGGCGACGAGCGGCACGTTCCCGGTCTTCGGGTACTCGTGCCATTCGGTGCCGTAGATCGTGTTGTTCGTGGTGATGTGGACGTAGGCGGCCTTCGGGTCGAGCTTCAGCTCGTCCTGCCGCGGGATCCGCGTGTAGCCGCCGTTCTCCTTCGTGTCCGCGGCGATGTTCACGGTTCCCTGGAGCTTCGCCTCCTTGACGGCGTTCTCGCTCCAGTGGCCGGTCACGACGTAGTCGGCCGCGCGGCCGGGGCCGAGGAGGTTCATCGGCAGCATCGTGAACTGCAGGCTCGCGCCGCCGCCGAGGAACAGGACCTTGTACTCGTCGCCGAGCCCGATCAGCTCCTTGACGTTGGCCATCGCCTCGTGGTGGACGGCGTCGTATTCCTTCGACCGGTGGCTCATCTCGAGGATGCTCATCCCGGTGCCCTGGAAGTCGAGCAGCTCGGCCTTCGCCTCTTCGAGGATCTCGAGCGGCAGGGCCGCGGGGCCCGCGCCGAAGTTGTGCACGCGCTTCATTCTCTTGTCCCTCCGTTGGGCCGGGGCGGACGGCGTCCGCCCCGCGCCGATTCGTCGCTTCCCCGGGCCGCCGCGCGGCGCCGGGGCCGGCCGCTACAGCTTGTTCTGGGCGAGGAGCCCGACGATCTGCTCGATCTGCTCGCCGATCCGCAGCAGGTTCTCCTTGGTGGAGGCGCCGATGTGGGGCGAGAAGAGGCACTTGGTGCTCTGGAGCAGCGGCGAGTTCTGCGGCGGGTCGTTGTACCAGACGTCGGTGCAGTAGGCGCCGACCTGGCCTTCGTCGAGGGCCGCCTTCATGTCCTCTTCGACGATCACCTTGCCGCGGCAGGTGTTGACGATCACCACGCCCTTCTTCATCTCGGAGAGCGTCTTCTTGTTGAGCATCCCGCGGGTCTCGTCGGTCAGCGGGGTGTGCAGCGAGAGGTACTGGGCCTGCGCGAACAGCTCCTCGCGCGTCGCCGCGCGGCGCACGCCGGTGGAGGCGAAGACGTCGTCCGGGAGGTACGGGTCGAAGGCCACGACGTCCATGCCGAAGGCGAGGGCGCGCTTGGCCACTTCGCGGGCGATCCGGCCGAGGCCGTAGAGGCCGAGCGTCTTGCCGAACAGCTCGGTGCGGGTCAGCTCCTTCTTGAGCCACTTGCCGGCGACCATGCTGTTGTGGGCTTCGACGATCCGGGCCGAAGCGGACGTCATCATCGCGAACGCCAGCTCGGCCACGGCGATCGAGCTCGCCTCGGGCGTGTTCTTGACGATCACGCCCTTGGACTCGGCGTGGGCGCGGTCCACGTTGTCGAGGCCGACGCCGCCGCGGATGATCAGCTTGAGGTTCTTGCCCTTGTCGATGAACGCCTTGTCGGCGGTCGTCTTGCTGCGGATCAAGGCCACGTGCGCCTCGGGGAGGCGCTCCATGTCCTTGGTCACTTCGCCGAAGCGGGACAGCTTCTCCGGCAGGGTCGCGTCGAAGGAGTCGCACATCAGGATCAGCATCTGCTCTTCTCCTGCTCCCGGGCGGGGAGCCCGATAGGGAACGTGGTCAGTCTTCGATCCGGCGGACGACGAGGCCCGAGCGGAGCTTCGGCTCGAACCAGGTGGACTTGGGCGGCATGATCTTCCCGGCGTCGGCGATCGCCATCAGCTGCTCGACGCTCGTCGGGTGCATCAGGAAGGCGACCTTGGCGTCCTCGCGGCAGCGGCGCTCGAGCTCGCCCACGCCGCGGATGCCGCCGACGAAGTCGATCCGCTTGTCGGTCCGCGGGTCCTCGATCCCCAGCGTCGGATGCAGCAGGTTCTCCTGCAGGATCGAGACGTCGAGGCCGCGCACGGGGTCGTCGGCGGGGAAGGTTCCCGGCTTCGCCGCGAGGCGGAACCAGCGGCCGCCGAGGAACATGCCGAAGCGGCGCGGGCCTTCCGGCCGCGGCGTCGCCGCCGGGGCGACGTCGAACCGCTCGCCGATCCGGGCGAGGAACTGCTCTTCCGTCAGGCCGTGGAGGTCGAGCACGACGCGGTTGTAGTCCATGATCCGCAGCTGGTCGTGCGGGAAGAAGACGGCCATGAAGAAGTTGTACGGCTCCGTGCCGTCGTGCTTCGGGTTCAGCGAGCGGCGCAGGGCGCGCACGCGGCTGGCCGAGGCGCTGCGGTGGTGGCCGTCTGCGACGTAGGTCACGTCCACGGCGGCGAAGCCGCGCTGGATCTCGGCGACCGCCTGCGGGTCGTCCACGACCCAGACCGTGTGCCCGATGCCGTCGTCGGCCACGAAGTCGTAGACCGGCGGCTTGGCCGTCTCGCGGGCCACCGCGGCGTCGATCTCGGGGCGCGCGCGGTAGGTGAGGAAGACCGGCTCCGCGTGGGCGTTCTGCTCGTCCACGTGGCGCGTGCGGTCGTCTTCCTTGTCCTTGCGCGTCAGCTCGTGCTTCTTGATCTTGTCGTTGTCGTACTCGTCCACGCTGGCGAGGGCGGTGATGCCGGTCTGGACGTGGTCGCCCATCTTCTGGCGGTAGATGTAGATCGCCGGGCGGCCGTCCTTGACGAGCGTGCCCTCGGCCACGAAGCGGTCGAGGTTGGCGCGCCCCGTCGCGTAGACGCGGGCGTCGTAGAGGTCCACGCCCTGCGGCAGGTCGATCTCGGGCTTGCAGACGTGCAGGAAGGTGTAGGGGTTCCCTTCCGCCATCCGGCGGGCCTCGGCGGAGTTGAGGACGTCGTACGGCGGCCCCGCGACCTTCGCGGCCAAAGCGGCGGGCGGACGGTAACCGCGGAACGGGCGGACATCGGCCATGGGTAAGGATTCCTCCGGCGACGAAAATGTGGGGGGCGGCCGCGGTGGGTTCGGCCAACCCACGAAACCGGCTAAGTGTGGCACAAATCGCCTGCTTTTTCCGGCCCGTTACCTTCTCCGGGGGCGGGGCGTCTCCATGGCGTGAGGGGACCGGAGATCCCCGACGAAGGAGACACGATGAAGACGCTCGCCAAGTCGTTGACGTTCCTCGCCGGTCTGGCGCTCGCCGCCGGGGCGGCCTACGCCGCCGGCGACCCGCCGCAGGCCGGTCCCGGCGCCCCGCCGCCGCCGCCGGGCTGCCCCTGCATGCAGCAGGGCATGGGCCCCGGCTGCGGGATGGCTCCCGGCCGCGGGATGGGTCCCGGCATGCAGGGCAAGATGGGCCGCCGCCACGGTATGCGCGGGGACCACGGCTTCGGCTTCGGGCCGTGGATGGCGCGCGAGCTGAACCTGACCGCCGACCAGCAGACGAAGATCAAGGGAATCGCCGACGCCCGCAAGGACGCCCTCGAGAAGGCCGCGAAGGGCGCGGCCGACGCGCGCGAGGCGCTGCGGCTGAAGGTCCACGACCCCGCGGCGAGCGAGGACGCGGTCCGCGCCGCGGCGACGGCCGCCGCGCAGGCCAAGGTCCAGCTCGCCGTCGAACGGCACAAGATGCTCGTCGAGATCAACGGCGCGCTGACGCCGGAGCAGCAGAAGCAGCTGCAGGACCTGCGGGCGAAGATGCCCGAGCGGCGCGGCCAGCGTCGGCCCGGGATGCGTCCGCGCGCGGACGTCGCGATGTGAACGTCCAAGCGACGGCGCCGCGGGGGCGGGATGCCGCCCTCGCGGCGCCGTCGCCGGGCCCGTTCGGTTATGCTGCGGTCGGCGGAAGAGAAGAGTGGCTGGAGCGGAGCAAAACCGAACGGACCTCGAGGAGTTGCTCGCGGCCCGCGCCGGGGACCAAGACTCGGCGCGGCGCTTCGTCGAGCGGCACGCGCCGGTCCTTCGACGCGTCGCCCGATCGCTGGTCGGGGACGCGGCGTTGGCCGACGACGCGGCGCAGGAGGCGTTCGTGGCGGCCCTGACGACGGAAGCCCTGCCGCACGGCGACGTCGGCGCGTGGCTGCGCTCGGTCGCCGCCCGCAAGGCGCTCGACGCCGTCCGCGCGCGCCGGCGGCGCCCCGAGGCGCCGCTGCCGGAGCCGTCCCAGCCGTGGGACGAGCCGGCCGCGCCGGCGGCCGATCCGGGAACGGCGCTCGATCTGCGCGCGGCGATGGGCCGCCTCTCGCCGTCCGACCGGGCGCTGGTGACGATGGTGGACGCGCTCGGCTGCAGTCTGGCCGAGGCCGCGTCGGCGCTGGGAATCGGGCCGCTGGCCGTGAAGATGCGCGTTCATCGGGCGCGTCTGCGGCTGCGGCGGCTGCTTCAGGAAGGCGCGCGGGCGGGGGAACGGGAATGACCGCCGCGCGGCGCGCTTCCGGTCGCGCGGGACGCGGCCGGATTCGCGGAACGGAGGACGGGCGATGAGCTGCCATCGGGCGCGGAAGGCATTGGACCGCGGCGCGGCGCGCGACGCCGCGGCGCGGGATCGGCTCGAGACGCACGCCCGCGGCTGCGCCGACTGCCGCGCCGAGCTCGATCTGCGCGCGGCGCTCGCCGCCGCGCTTGCGGCGCCGGCGCCGGCGTCCGATCCGCTCTTCGTCGCCTCGACGCTGGCGCGGGTCCGCGCGGCGCGGGACGCGGCGCCGCAGGACGCGTTCGCCGAGAGCCTCTTCGCGGTCGGTCGTCGTTGGGCGCCGCGCCTGGCGCTCGCCGCGGTCGCGTTGGCGGCGATCGCGGCGTGGGCCGGCGGCGGCGTCGCCGCGGCGCAGGGCAATCAGGACGTCCTCTCCGGTCTCGCCAAGGTTGAACGCGCGGACGGCCCGACCGACGTGCCGCTGCTCGACGGCCTCTTCGACGCCACGTCCACCGAGGACGCGGGGAAGACCGGGCGGGAGGGCGCGTGAGCGACGAACGCGAGATCCGCCCCGAAGCGGACGCGCCGCGCGTCGCGCCGCGGCGCTTCGGCGCGCGCGCCGCGCTCGTCGTGGCGTTGGTCTTCGCGCTCGGCGCGGTGTCCGGCGCCGCCGTCGCTTGGCTCGTGCGCCAGCGGATCGACGTCGCGGCGCTCGAGCGCGACCGGCGCGGCCGCGGTCCGATGCTGCGGCAGCTCGCCGTCGAGCTCGATCTCGACGCCGCGCAGCGCGAGAAGATCGGCGCGATCCTCCGCACCCATCGGGCGGAACTCGCGGCGATCGCGGACCGCGTCCAGCCGGACGTGCAGGCGGTGATGGAGCGGATGCGGCTCGAGATGCGGGCCGCTCTCCGGCCGGACCAGCAGCAGCGGTTCGACCGGTTGATCGCGACGCACCGCATGCTCGACCGGATGCACCACGGTCCGGGCGGCGGCCGCGGCCGGGGTCACGGCCAGGGGCCGGATCGCGGTCCCGACGACGGACCGCCGATCGTTCCTCCTCCGCCCGACTGACAAGGTCGTTAGTCGCGGGAATGGAACGAACGAAGTTTCCCCATCCGCGCGGGCGGTTCGCCGCGGTAGAATGAGCCATGGCCATCGACTACCGCGAGAACGATCCTTCGCTCCCGCTCGACCAGCTGG
>JAJFTU010000078.1 GCA_021372775.1 bacterium
CCGCCGACGCCTACATCTCCTCCTACAACATCTACATGCACCACGTGACGACGACGGACGGCGAGCGCCCCTTCCCCAAGGGGATGCGCCTCCTCTCCCACTGGAACCTGCGCGACCAGATCAAGGCCGACTACGCGGAGAAGGACGGCCTCGTCCGCCAGCGGCTGATCGCGACGGTCATGGAGCGGATCGTCCGCCAGGAGATTCCGAAGGCGGTCGTGGACAACCCGCTGCTCGACTGGACGCCGGAGACGAACGACGTCCTGATCTCCTCGGTGATCGACGACAACGCGCCGCTCGGCGCGCAGGCCGTGGCCACCGACGCCCGCGAGCCGGACGACCGCTACAGGATGTGGCTGGGCGTCTTCAAGGCCGAGCAGGCCGTGGACGCCAACGAGCGCGAGCTCAAGACCCACGTGGACCGGATGTTCGCGCGCGAGCGCGAGATCCCCGAAGCCGACGTGCGGCGCCTCGCCGAGCAGGTCCTCTCCGCGCCGCTCGGCGCCGAGGTCGGCCAGCTGATCTCGAAGCGGCTGGGCCGCCCGCTGGAGGCGTTCGACATCTGGTACGCCGGCTTCCGGCCGCGCGCCCAGTACACCGAAGATCAGCTCTCGGAGATGACGAAGAAGAAGTACCCCACCGCGCAGGCGTTCGCGGCCGACATGCCGCGGATCCTCACGGCGCTCGGCTTCTCCGCCGAGAAGGCGCAGTACCTGGCCGACCGCGTCGTCGTCGAGCCGGCCCGCGGCTCGGGCCACGCCTCGGGCGCGGCGCGGCGCGACGACAAGGCCCACCTGCGGACGCGGGTCGGCGCCGACGGGATGGACTACAAGGGGTACAACATCGCCGTCCACGAGTTCGGCCACAACTGCGAGCAGGTGTTCTCGACCAGCGAGATCGACCACACGCTGCTGCGCGGCGTGCCGAACACCGCCTTCACCGAGGCGCTGGCGTTCATGTTCCAGGAGCGCGACCTCGAGCTGCTCGGGCTGCCGGCGCCGGACGAAAAGGCGCGCCAACTGCTGACGCTCGACCAGTTCTGGGCGGCGCGCGAGATCGCCGGCGTCGCGCTCGTGGACATCGACGCGTGGCGCTGGCTCTACGACCACCCGAACGCCAAGCCGTCCGAGTTCCGCGAGGCGGTGGTCGGGATCGCGCAGAACGTCTGGAACAAGTACTTCGCGCCGGCGATGGGCGTGAAGGACTCGCCGATCCTCGCCGTCTACTCCCACTTGATCGACGCGGGCCTCTACACGCCCGACTACCTGATCGGCCAGCTGATCCAGTTCCAGCTCACCGAGAGTTTCCGCAAGGCCGGCCCGGACAAGTTCGGCGCCGAGTTCGAGCGGGTGGCGACGTGCGGCCGGCGGACCCCCGACCTCTGGCAGCGGAAGGCGGCCGGCGGACCGATCGCCGCCGAGCCGCTGCTCGACGCCGCGGCCGCGGCGTTCAAGGGCGCTTCCGCCGCCGACTGAGTTCTTCGCTCCTTCGCGCGCGGGACGGGGTTCGCCTCGTCCCGCGTTTCTATTCGGTCGAACGAACGCAGTCCGCGGCGGCCTCGCCGCCCCGAGCGGGGCGTTCGCCTCGTCCCGCGTTTCTATTCAGTCGAGCGAACCGCCGCGCCGCACGGCCCAGTCGGCGAGGCAGTAGACCGACCAGAGCGCGGCGTCGGCGGCGACGCGGCGTCGCTTGTGGAGGTCGAGGAGACGCCGCGCGGCGTCCACGTCGAGCAGCCGCGCGGCGGCGGGGTCGTGGATCCGCTCGAGGAACGAAGCCTCCAGCGGACCGGCGAGCCAGCGCCCGATCGGCGCGTCGAACCCCTGCTTCGGGCGGCGCGCCATCTCCGGCGGCAGGAGCGGCAGGACCGCGTCCCGCAGCACCCGCTTGCGCACGCCGCCGCCGAGCTTGTAGTCGAGCGGCAGCGCGCGCGCGAACGCGGCGACGGCGCCGTCGAGCAGCGGCACGCGGACCTCGAGGCCGTGGGCCATGCTCGCCAGATCGACCTTGTGCAGCATCCGGTCGGGAAGCGTGACCGCCTCGTCCGCCGCGAGCATCGCCGGCAGGCCGGGCGCGCGTCCCGCCATCGCCTCGCCGGCCCTGTCCAGCGCGCAGGCCGCGTCGAGGCGCAGCTCGGGGCGATAGAGATCCAAGAGGCGCGCGACGGGGGCCAGCGGCGCCTGCAGGGCGAGCCAGCGCGGCGCGTCGTCCAGCTCCGCTGCGGCGAAGAACTTCCGCGCGCGCCGCACGCCCTCGCCGAAGCGGCTCGCGCGCGACGCGGGAAGCGCCGCCGCGCCGACGGCCGCGGCGCGGCGCAGCGGCCGGGGCACGCGCAGCCACGCGGCGCGCCGCGGTTCGAGGTCGTACTTGCGGTAGCCGGCGAAGAGCTCGTCGGCGCCGTCGCCGGAGAGGGCGACCGCGGCGCCTTCCCGCGCGAGGCGCGAGACGAGCCACGTCGGCAGCAGCGACGGGTCGGCGAACGGCTGGCCGCACCCGGCGAGGATCGGCTCGAGCGCGGCGCGCGCCTCGGCCGCGGCGACGCGGTGAACGACGTGCCGCAGCCCGAGGTGGCGCGCGACGCGCTCCGCCCACGCCGTCTCGTCGATCACCGGCTCGTCCGCGTAGCCGATCGTGAACGCCTCGAGGTCCCGTCCCAGAAGACGCGAGACGACGGCGGCGAGGCACGACGAGTCGAGCCCGCCGGAGAGGAACAACCCGACCGGCACGTCCGCGACGAGCTGCCGCTCGACCGCCGCGGCGACGAGATCGAGCAGCCGCCGCGGCGCTTCGTCGTACGGCGGGACGTCGGGCGCCGGCGGCGGCGCGAGGCGCGTCGTCGTCTCCGCGCCGTCGCCGCCGAAGCGCCGCAGCGTTCCCGGCTCGAGCGCGCGAACGGCCTCGTAGATCGTGCGCGGCCCCGGCACGAAGCCGAGCGCGGCGTAGGCCCCGAGGGCGGCGCGGTCGATCCGGCGCGGCAGCGGCGCGGCGTCCACGAGCGGACCGAGCTCCGACGCGAACCAAACCCGCCCCGCCTCGTCGCGGCCGTAGTAGAGCGGCTTGACCCCCGCGAGGTCGCGCCCCAAGGTCAGCGAGCCGTCGCGCGGATCGAACAGCGCGAAGGCGAAGATGCCGTCGGCGCGCCGCGCGGCCCGCGCCGCCCCCCACGCCGCGCATCCGGCGAGCAGGACCTCCGCGTCGCCGTGGCCGCGGAACGTCTCGCCGCGCGCCTCGAGCTCCCGCCGCAGCGCGGGAACGTTGTAAAGCTCGCCGTTGTAGCAGAGCGCCGTCCCCGAGGCGTGGACCATCGGCTGCGCCGCGGCCGGCGTGAGATCCTGCACGGCGAGTCGTCGATGGGCGAAGGCGCAGCGACCGAAGCCGCGCAGTCCCCCTTCGTCGGGGCCGCGGTGGGCGAGCGCCGCGCCGAGCGCGCGCAGCGCGGCGAGCGCCCGCTCGTCGAGCGGAGCGCCGCGCGGGTCGAAGCAGCCGGCGACGCCGCACATCAGCCGCGCCGCGCCGCCGCGGCGAGCAGGCGCTCGTAGAGCGCCTCCTGCCGCCGCACCATGTCGTCGATGTCCCACTCCCCCGCGCGCGCCGCCCCCGCGGCGCCCATCCGCCGCGCGAGCGCCGGATCGTCCAGCAGCGACGCGACCGCCGCGGCCAGGCCCTCGACGTCGCGCGCCGCGCGGAGGAAGCCGGTCTCGCCGTCGGCGACCGCCTCCGGCGTTCCGTCCACCGCCGTCGCCACGACCGGCTTCCCCGCGGCCATCGCCTCGGGGACGACGCGCGGCAGCCCTTCGTGGAGCGACGTCAGGAGCAGGACGTCGAGATCGCCGACGATCGTCGCCGGATCGTCGCGCCAGCCGAGCAGCCGGACCCGTGCGCCGATCCCCGCCG
>JAJFTU010000079.1 GCA_021372775.1 bacterium
CGCCGCGCCCAGAAGCGGCACGGCGGCGGCCGCCGCGGCGAGAGCCAAGGCGACCACGACCCGCGTTTCGAGCGAAGCGTCCGGCCCGGCGACGACCGCCATCACCGCGCGGCCGGCGCGCAGCGGGGCGAAGATCAGCCCGATCCCGAACTGCAGCCCGGCCGCGGCGGCCAACCCGCACGCCGCCGCCAGCCCGAGCGCGAGCATGAACAACGCGCCGTATTCGAACAGCATCGTCCGCTCCTCGTCCGATGATAACGCGCCGTCTTCCCGCGCGGTTGCACTATCCGAGGACCGGTCGGGCGCCGCGCGCCCCGCCGACGAAGGCGGCCGCCGGCGCGAAGACGCCGACGGCCTCGTCCGCCCCGCTCAGCGCGGCTCGCCGGCGAGCGTCGCGACGTTCGCCCAAGTCTCCGGATCGGAGGCGGTCAGCGTGCGCAGGTAGACGTCCACGTCCTCCGCGGGGAACTCCGCGCGCAGCGTCGCGGCCGCCGCGGCGACCTTTTCCGCGTCCGGCGGCTCGAACTGCGCGCCGTCCTTGATCAGGCCGTTCTCGTGCTCGATCCCGAGCGCGTCGAGGAACCGCCCGAGCATCGGACGCCGTTCCCGCAGATGGAACGACAGCAGCGCCTGCATCGCCGTGTCCTCGGGCGCCCCGCCCTCGGCCAGCAGCCGCGCGCGGCGCGTCTTCGGCATCTGCTCGAGGAACTGCGGGCGGATCCCCCGCGCCGCGAGCCACGGAGCGAGGCACGTCAGCCGGGCCTGCCGGTTGAGGTTCTCGTCTTCCCACAGCGCGAGCGCCGCCGCCTCGCGGCGATCCTTCGGCATCGCGCTCCAAATCTGTCTCGCCGTCCACAGCGCCATCGGTGCGTCCTTCCTTGTGAAATCGCTCAAAACAGCCGCACAACGTTAGCCCGTAACGATCGCCGGCGCCCGCCCGGCGGCGGTTCGCCGCGGCGAACGGACGCGCGCCGCGCCGCCCGAGAATGATACCGGCCGCCCGCGCCGCGCGGACGTCCTCAAGCGCCGCGCGCCGCCGCGCGCACCGCCGCGAGGACCCGCTCCGGGGCGATCTCCTCGAGGCAGCGATGGTGGCCGCGGGGACAGACCGCGTCGCCGTGCGGGCTGCACGGCCGGCAGTCGAGATCGACGGTCAGCACGACGTACGGCCGGCCGTCGGCGAGCGGCGTCGGATCGGTCGGGCCGTGCAGCACCACCGCCGGCGTGCCGAGGGCGCGCGCGATGTGCGCCGGCCCGGAATCGCCGCCGACGAACGCCGCGGCCAAGGAGAGCTCCGCGGCCACGCCGCGGATCCCGACGCCGCGACGGTCGAGCGCGCGCGGGCGACCGGCGAGAAGCCGTTCGACGAGCGCGGTTTCCTCGGGCCCGCCGTAGAGCGCCGGAGCGAAGCCGTCGGCCGCGGCGAGGTCGAGCAGCGCCTCGACGTGCCGCTCCGGCCAACGCTTCGTCGCGTAGTGCGCGCCCGGCGCGATGGCCAGCAGCGGCTCGCCGCGCCAGCCCGCGGCCGCGAGCGCCTCCGCCGCCGCCGCGCGCCGCACCGCGCCGACCGCGAGGCTCATCGGCCGCGGGGCGGGAAGCGGGCCGAACGGCGAGAGGAGCGCCGTCGGGCGCTCCGGGAAGCGGCGATGTCCGTCGTCGCGCGGCACGAGGTGGTCGTAGCAGGCGCCGCGCGCCGGGCCGCGGAAGCCGACGCGGCAGGGCGCGCCGGAGAGGCGCGCGAGCAGCGCCGTCCGCCCCGAACGGGTCACGCCGAGAAAGACGTCGGGCCGCCGCGCGCGCACCGCGCGGGCGACGCGCAGCAGGCCGACGGCGCCGCGGTCGCGCCCGCCCTTGTCGTAGGCGATCAGCTCGGGGTTCGCCGGATGGTCGAGCAGCACTTCGAGCGCCGCCGGACGGCCGACGACGGCCAGGGCCGCGTCGGGCCAACGCCCGCGGATCTCGTCGAGCAGCGGCGTGGCGAAGACCATGTCGCCGATGAAGGCGAGCTGGGCGACGACGATCGAGCGCGGCGGCTCGGAGGCGGCGACGGGACGTCTCATGCGGCCATTGTAGTCGGCGCCGATTCGGCCGCCTCCCCGCCGCGCGCCGCCCGCGACCGCGAAGGCGCCGCGCTCCGGACGCGTCCCGCCGCGCCGCGCGCCTCCTGCGACCGCGAGAGCGCCCGACGCGCCCCCGCCTCGTCCCGCGCCCCGGGCCGCGGCGTCGAGGCCACGCGGAAACGACCGCGCCCGCCTTCCGTCCCTCGGCCCCCGGGCCGTGGTAGTGTCGTCCCGAGAAGCGTCGGCGAACCGCACGGACGCGGGGCGCGCGCGACGCCGCGGGATCCGCGCGGCGCGCCCGAGGAACGGCCGCGGGGCGCGCTTCCGCGCGAAGGAGGCTTTCCATGTTCAGGACCATCGGCGCCGCGGCCGCCGCCTGCGGCGTCCTCTTCGCCGCCGTCCCGGCCGCCGCCCAAACGCCCGGAGCGGACGTCGTGGAGCCGGCCACGAAGATGGTCTTCGCCTCTTCGGCGACGTTTGCCGGCGACTCCAGGGCGCTACAACTCGCCGGAACCGGCGTCCGGAGCAAGCTGATCTTCAAGGTCTACGCCTTCGGCTTCTACGTCGACGCGGAGGCCGCGCGCGGGCCGCTCGCGCGATGGGCGGGCAAGACGGCGGAGGAGCTGCG
>JAJFTU010000080.1 GCA_021372775.1 bacterium
GATGAAGGGGTTGTCGGTCGGCGTGCCCGGACGGCTGAAGCGCAGTTCCACGCCGTGCGCGTGCGCCCAGGCGTCCGTCGCCCGCGCCGTGAACTCCGTCCCGTTGTCCACCGTGATCGCGCGCGGGCGGCCGTGCGCCGCCGCCAGACGGTCGAGCACGCGCACCACGCGCGCCGCCGGCAGCGACGTGTCGACCTCGATCGCGAGGCACATCCGCGTGACCACGTCGACGACGTTGAGCGTCCGGAACGCCCGGCCCGACTCCAGGGCGTCCTGCGTGAAGTCCATCGACCAGCATTCGTTCGGCCCGCTCGCCGGCGGCGTCGGCAGGCGCGGCGCCGCGGGCGAGGCGTTTGCGCTGCTTGCGCCGCACGGCCAAGCCCTCCCGGCGATAGATCCTGTACACCCGCTTGTGGTTGATTCCCGGCAGCTCGCGCCGCAGCAGCACGTGCAGCCGGCGGCAGCCGAAGCGCGGCCGCTCCCGCGCCGGCCGCAGCGGTGCCTCGCGGAATCCCGGGGCGTCGCCACGCCTCGGCTGGCGGCGGGCACCTCGAACGACGGCTCCCGATCAGCCCGCACGCGCATCGCTCGCTCACGCCGAGCCGGCGAGCGCGACGCACCGCGTCCCGTCGCGCGGCGGGCGTCACCACTTTCTTGAGGTGATGTCCTTCAGCACACGGATTCCCAGCGCCTGCTCGGCGACGATCATCTTCGGCTTGCGGTTCTCGTCCTCGAGCGCCCTCAGCCGCACCGCGTCGCCGGCCTCCATCCCCCCGTACTTCGCCTTCCAGCGGTAGTACGTCTGGTCGCCGGTCCCGTACTTCCGGCACGGCTCCCCGGCCCTCACGCCGGTGTCCGCATCCTTCAGGACGCCGACGATCTGCTCCACGCCGAACCAGCTCTTCTTCGGGAGCGTCCTTTCGCGGGCGAGTCGTCGCCCGGAGGACTCTCGGCCAGCCCGGACCACTCTTCTGGGAGCAGGCCAGACCTTGTAGAGATCGGACTCCTTCGACAGCCGCTCGTACCACGCGCGATCTGTGACGTTGCCGTTGGCGCGCTCGCGTCCCCCAACGCGCCGAAGATGAGGCTCCGAGGGCGACGCGCTGTCACTCGCCGGGCCGACGCGCGAATCGCGGCGGTCGAGGCACGCTCTGTTCAGTTCTTGGAGGCGTTGGCTCGCCGGATGAGGCGTTGTCGCGTAGGGCGGCCAACCGGGCTGGTGAGAGCCCGGCCGCCTCCGATTCCTCATGTCCCCTGGGCCACTTGGACGCGTGCATGAATTCGAGCCTTGATCTCTTGGTAGATGTCGATGCCGATCTCGCGTGCAACCTCCAACGTCACCGCCAGCGCGTACGGGACCTCCTCCTCAAGAGTGCCAGCGTCGGCTCGGCAGCTCACCTGGATCTCGATATCATCGCCGTCGATGAAGGCCGTCGCCCGGGTTACGGTCAGCACCACGTGCTGCACTGTTCCGCGCTGCGCTGACCGGGCATCAGCCTCATCTCGGTCAAGCCGCAGCTTCGTGAGGGGGTCTCTGCTCTTCGGCGGCCGCGAAGCGTCCGGGTGGAACCACACGTCTGCTCGGCGCCATGCCTGGTGGCCAGTGTTGACCGGGGTGAGCGTTGCCAAGGTGACGACAAGTCGCTTCTGCCCACCTCGGCCGCTGAGCGATGGCGGCAGCGGGAAACGATGAATATGCGCTTGGTCGACAGCAAGCGTACCGCCACCGAGGGCTGTTGCGCGCGTGCTGGTGCACTCCTGAACCCAATCTGGCCGAACGCTGCCGTACCCCAGCAGGCGAGTGATGTACTCCTTGAACTGGCGCGCGTTGTCGCTGGTCCGCAGCACGGCAGCCAACTTCTCACCTGCAAGACCCCACGACGCAGAGTGAACCAGCAAAGCCTTCAACCAGACCGCCATGGGCACCCTGGCGATCATCTCCCCGCCGGGTTCTGTCTGCAGGTCCTCGAGGATGTCATGAAGGATTGCCGCCAGCCGGCTCGTCAGCGCGGCGGCGTCGCTGGTTCCGCGAACATGCCACGTCGCCGAGATGCCTCCAGGAATCGCGCCCGGAGCCGCGACGCGGTGGCCGGGCGCGCGCGTGACGTCCGGTACCTCAAGAACGACGTTCTGTGTGGTATGAAAGCTCTCGCGCAGGAACAGACGGCCTCCAGAAGCGAGCATGTCTGGCTTGATCGACCGCCGTTAGCCCATCCCCTGGGCGTTGATGGGACTCGGCAGCGACCCGTCAACGTACGGAGAAAGATAACCAGCAGGCACTGCACACGCTGAAGCATCGTCATGCAGCGCACCGATGGTGAGGACGTTGACCGCCTCGGCCGGCGAGAGGAGCCGCCGATTACGAGCGTCGGCAGCCACGGCCTTGATGACCTCGGTCTGAAGAGCCTGGGCGTCAGTCGCCGCGAGCTGCGTGCGAGGGATTGTCAGCTCGATAGAATGTCCATGGTTGCCCGCGCTGACGACGAAGAGCACGCGGAACTTCCACGCGAGCCAGTCGAGCAGTCGGGCGAGCGGACTGAGCGAGTTGTCGAAGGGCCGATCAGGAATCCCGATCGAGAGGTTGATGACCTTCACATGCGGCGCTGCCGGTGCTTCATCTCCGGTCGGCTCGAACAACCGGCGAACTGCCCGATGGATGAGGTCGACGACAAGATCGGACTCGGCCACTGTCTCGCGCCGGGGAGTTCTCCAGTCCCGTGGGTCTGGTCGCAAGATCGGCCGAACGTAGAGCCGCCGACTGATCGGAGGCTCGTTGGCGTCGAGGTCCCCGTGAACGATCAGCGACGCCATCCCTGTTCCATGGCGCCGATCCGCTGCCTGGTAGTCGTTCTCGAAGTTGTCCGGATCGTCGATCACCAAGCGCCCAGCAAGACGGCGGTGGTTCTGCAGAGGGAGCCCGTCGAAGAGCGCTACCACTGGCTCGCCGAGTTGCCCTGGCGCGGATGGCTGGCCCGGGTCGGGTAGCCGCGTGTCGTCAGCAATCGCACCCGACATCTGCCCTGCGGCGCGGAAGAACTGGATCTGCTCACACTGCACGAGAGCCGCATCGTGC
>JAJFTU010000081.1 GCA_021372775.1 bacterium
GCCCGGCATGCCGACGCCGACCCGCGCCTCGGCGCCGCGCGCCTCCTCCGCGTCGGCGACGAGGACGGCGATCGCGTCGAGCGTGCCGTCGTAGTCGTCGCGCGGCGTCGCCGTCCGCCCGGTCCACAGCTCGCGCCCGCGCCCGTCGAGCGCCATCGCCGCGATCTTCGTGCCGCCGAGGTCGATTCCGACCCTCATTCCGCTTCCTCCGCCCGCCCGGACGCCGCTCAGGCCCGCGGGTGCGCCTTGTCGTAGATCTCGATGATCTTGTCGAGGGCGAGCTTGGTGTAGCGCTGCGTCGTGCTCAGCCGCTCGTGCCCGAGCAGCTCCTGGATCGCGCGCAGGTCCATCCCCGACTCGAGGAGATGCGTCGCGAACGAGTGCCGCAGCGCGTGCGGGTGGACGCCGCGCGCCACCGCCGCCCGCGTCACCGCCGCGTCGAGGATCCGCCGCACCGAGCGGTCGGTCAGCCGCCCGCCGCGCAGGTTCAGGAAGAGGGCCGGCTCGTCGCTCGCCGCGCGCAGCGCCGCCGACCCGCGCAGGTAGGCCCGGAGCGCCGCCTCGGCCTTGCGCCCGAACGGCACGATCCGCTCCTTGCTCCCCTTGCCGAGGACCCGCGCCGTGCGGTCGGCGAACTGCACGTCGTCCACGTCGAGCCCGACCAGTTCCGACACGCGCAGCCCCGCGCCGTAGAGCAGCTCGAGCAGCGCGCGGTCGCGCGGCCCCGCGGGGGTCGCCGGATCGGGCGCCTCGAGGATCGCCGCGACGTCCTCGACGTCGAGCCGGTCGGGCAGCCGCTCCGGCCGCTTCGGGTTCGCCACCTCGGCCGCGGGGTTCGACGTCACGAGCTCGCGCCGCGCGAGCCAGTGGAACAGCGAGCGCGCCGCGGAGAGCCGCCGCCCGACCGTGGCCCGCGAGAGGCCGCGGCCGTGCATGTCGGCCACCCAGGCGCGGATCGCCGCGGCGTCGATCAGCCGCACGTCCGGCACGCCGTTCCCGTCGGGGGCGCGGTCGAGCAGGAAGCAGACGAGGTCGTCGAGGTCGGTCTGGTAGGCGCGGACCGTTTCCGGACTCTGGTCGCGGTCCTCGCGGAGATGGTCGAGAAACGCCTGGACGTGATCGAGCACGCCCCGATTATGGCGTCACTTTCCGCGGCGCGGACAGCCGGCGTCGATCCAGGCGAGGAGCCGCTGGATTTGGTCGGAGGCGGCGACCCCCGACGCCCCCTCGCGCCGCTCGTGCGCGGTGTGGCGCGGCAGCGCCGCGGAGAGGACGACGCGCACCCGCGCCGGATCGTGCCCGGCCTCGATCAGCTCGACGCCGACGCGCCAGTCGGGAAGCGGCGCCCCTTCCCACGCCCCGAACGCGCCGACGACGTCGTTGCCGCGCAGCAGCGCGCGGGCCATCAGCGAGTGGGCGCGGGAGACGATCTGCTCGACGTCCCCTTCTTCGTCCTCGGCCCACTGCATCGCCAGCGCCGCGTGGTGCGCCGCCCGCTCGCAGTTGTCGAGCAGCAGCAGGTACCCCTCGGCGAGGAGCAGCGCCGTCTCCGCCTCGCGCGGCAGATCCTCCTCCATCTCCTCGAGGGCGCGGAGCGCCT
>JAJFTU010000082.1 GCA_021372775.1 bacterium
CGGGGCGCGGACGGCCGACGCCGCGGCGAGCGCGAAGCCGGTCGCGGCGGCGAGGCCATAGAGGCCGACCAATGTGAGAAGGAACGGCGTCATCGGGTGCGCCCCGCGGACCAAGATAGGGCCCCGCGGGAACGCGGTCCACGCCGGCGGCGCACGGGCCGACCGACGCGGACACGGCGCCCCGTTGACGTTCAACGTTCAAAGGCAAGGGGGCGCTAGGTTCGCGTCCGGAGGCAGGCGCGGAGGAGGCTCACGCGGGGCAACGAGCGTCGGGGCGCGCCAGCCTCCCCTACGCGGTCACGTGGTGGAGGGTGAGGCTGTTGCCTTCGGGGTCGAGCACGACGCTCATCCGGCAGACCGGCGTCGAGAACGGCTCGACGACGACCGGCACGCCGGACGCGCGCAGCCGCTCCGTCAGGGCGTCGACGTCGTCCACCTCGAACGCGATCTTGCCGCCGCGCTCCGCCGACGGACCGAGGTCGGGAATCATGTCCGAGATGGCGAAGACGCCTCCCGCCAGCTCGAACTCGATCCAGTGGCCGCCGAAGTCGCTGGAAACGGCCAGCCCCAGCGTCCCTTCGTAGAAGGCGCGGGCCCGGGCCACGTCCTTGACCGGGTACAGGGTGAAGGCGATTCGTTCGATCATGCGGCGACTTTCGCCCAACTCCCCCGCCGCCGTCAATCGCCGCCCCGCGAAATTTTCCTTGCGCTCGTACCGTAACCATCATAGTTTCAGTCGAGCGCGGGCGGAACGCCGCCGGGCGCCGAGGAGACAGACCATGAACGTCGCCGTCGTCTACCACAGTGGCTACGGGCACACCGCCAAGCAGGCCGAGGCCGTCGCGCGCGGCGCGGCCTCCGTTTCGGGAACCAACGTCGCGCTCGTGCCGGTGGGCGAGGTGGACGCGCGGTGGGAGGAGCTCGACGCCGCCGACGCGCTGATCTTCGGCACGCCGACCTACATGGGGAACGTGAGCGCCGAGTTCAAGCTCTTCATGGAGAAGTCGTCCAAGCGCTGGGCCGCGCAGGCGTGGAAGGACAAGATCGCCGCCGGCTTCACCAACTCGGCCAGCCAAAACGGCGACAAGCAGAACACCCTCGCCGCGCTCGCCGTCTTCGCCGCGCAGCACGGGATGATCTGGGTGGGCCTCGGGCTGCTGCCGGGCAACAACAGCTCGACCGGCGGCGTGGAGGACCTCAACCGGCTCGGCTCGTCGCTCGGCGCGATGGCCCAGAGCAACGCCGACCAAGGTCCCGACGTCGCGCCGATTCCGAGCGACCTGCGGACCGCCGAACACCTCGGCCGCCGCGCGGCGGAGTTCGCGGCGGTGGTCGCGAAGGGGCGCGCCTGACGCGCCCCTCGCCCGATCCCGCGGCGACGCCGGGCGCGCCCGACGCGCCTCGCGGCCGTCGCGCGTCAGCGGATCTCGTCCGCGCGCGCGGCGCGCGTCTCGACGATCCCCGCGGCGAAGAGCAGCGCGAGCGCGGCCAAGGCGAGCGCGGCGACCCCGCGCCACGCCGCGGCCTTGTAGGCGTGGCCGGAGGCGGTGATGCCGGCCGCGCCGCCGAGGTAGTAGAAGAGCGTGTAGAGCGCGTTCGCCTTGCCGCGCGCCGCGGCGAGGCGACGGTTGAGCGCGGCGACCGCCGCGGCGTGCACGGAGAAGAACCCCGCGCAGACCAGCGCCAGCGCGAGCGCGACCAAAGGCAGCGACGGCGCGAGCGTCAGCAGCACCGCGACGACGAAGACCGCCGCGCCGCCGGCGAGGGTCGGCCCCGCCCCGTGGCGGTCCACGGCGCGCCCCGCGACCGGCCCGATCAGCAC
>JAJFTU010000083.1 GCA_021372775.1 bacterium
GCAGGCGCCGTAGCCGGCGTAGAAGAGGCCGTAGGCCGCGGCGCGCCGTCCCGCCGGGACCATCGACGCGATCGCCGCGCGCAGCACCGACTCGTGCGCGCCGAGCGCGCAGCCCCAGAGGATCATCCCCGCGACGACCCCCGCGGAGCCGGCGAGGAAGAGCAGCGGCGCGGCGCCGGCCGCGAGCAGCGCGGCGAAGGCGAGGCAGCGGATCCCGCGCCGGTCGAAGAACGCGCCGAAGACGAGCGCGCTCAGGGCGTCCGCGGCCATCGCCGCGGCGTAGAGACCGGGGATCGCGCCGTCGGGCAGCAGCGCGGCGCGCTTCACGTGGTAGGCGACGATCGGGAAGTCGGCGAACCCCGCGGCCATCAGCCCGGCCGCGGCGATGTAGAGCCAGAACGCGCCGCCCAAGCCGCGCGTCCCCTCGAAGCGCGCCTTGGCCGGCGCCCCGTCCGCGGGGCCGCGCCCGTAGACGACCCGCGCCGCGACGAGCGCGGCGAGGGCGAGCGCGGCGGGAATCGCGAGGAGCGCGAAGCCGAGACGGTAGCCGCCGTCGCGCGCGAAGACGAAGGCGAGGAAGAGCGGGCCGACGACCGCGCCGATCTGGTCGAGCGCCTCGTGCAGCCCGAACGCCTTGCCGTGGCCGACCCGGTCCGCGGCGTCGGCGAGAATCGCGTCGCGCGCCGGGCTGCGGATCGCCTTGCCCAGCCGCTCGAGGACGATCAGCCCGGCGGCCACCTCCCAGCGCCCGGCCAGCGCGAGCGCCGGCACGGCGATCAAGTTGAGGCCGTAGCCGACGAAGGTGATCGTCCAGTAGGCGCGCGTCCGGTCGCTGACCACGCCGGAGACGAGGCGCAGCGCGTAGCCGACGAGCTCGCCGAGCCCGGCCGCCAGGCCGACCGCCGCGGCCCCGGCGCCGAGCGTCGCCAGAAACGGCCCGGAGACGCCGCGCGCCCCTTCGTAGGTGACGTCGGCGAAGAGACTGACGACGCCGAGCAGGACGACGAAGCCGAGGGCGGCGCGCTTCGACCTGTCGTTCACGACGCCGGCTCCGTCTCTCCCCGCGGCGTCAGAGCACGCGCAGGAAGCGCACGCCGAGCAGGATCAGCAACAGGACCAAGTAGGCGCTCAGGAACCAGAGCGCGCACCTGACGGTTCGGGTCATCTCCACGCGAGGCATCGACGGTCCTCTTGGCGGCGCCGCGCGCCGTCAGTCCTTCTCGGCGGTCCGGGCGTCCGGACCCTTCATGAAGTCGTTGTAGCGGATCACGCCGAGCATCCGGTCCTCCGCGTCGGCCACCGGCACCATCCGGTAGTGATACTTCGAAAAAACCGAGGCGAGCTCCTCCGGCCCGGCGTCCTTTTCCACCGCCACGACCGGCGCGTTCATCACGTTGGAGAGGAACGCGTCGTCCGGGGCGAGGACCAGCTCCCGCAGGTCGATCACGCCGGCGAGCCGCTTCGTCCCCGGCTCGAGCACGTAGCAGTAGGAGATCTCGTCCGGGTCGCGCCCCGACCCGCGCAGCGAGGCGAGCGTCTCCCCGACCGTCGCCGTCGGCGCGACCGCGACGTACGCCTGGTCGGCCAGGCTCTCGGCGCGGTACTGCGGCTCGTGGAGCAGCGCGTCGACGCGCGCGGCGAGGTCCGGCGGCAGCAGCGCGAGCAGCTCGGTCACGTCGTCGTGCGGCAGCACGGTGAAGAGCGCGCCGAGCTGCACGATCGACATCTCGGCGAGGATCGCCCGCGCCTGCTCGCTGCCGAGGTTCGAGACCAACTGGCGCTGGGCGCGCGGCTCGGCCTCGAGCAGCGTCTCGGCGGCCTTCTCCGCGTCGAGGGCGGAGAAGAGCGCCTGCTGCTCTTCGCCGCGCAGCTCCTCGAGCGCGTCGGCGAGGTCCTCGCTCGGCAGCTCGAGCATCTGCGCGCGGGTCACGGAGAGGCGCACGCGGTCGGTCGCCACCGCGTCCTCGACCGAGAACGGCTGCACGAACTTCCACGAGATCAGCTCGTCCTTGATCCAGTTGAGGCGGCCGAGCCCCCAGCGGCGGAAGAAGCCGCCGAGCGAGGCGTCGACGTGGACCAGCAGCAGCGTGCCGCGCGAGGCGAGCAGGTGGACGTCGTTGACGACCTCCGTGCGGCGGCCGTCGATGTCGAGGATCGTCCGGCCGAGGAGGTGCTCGCCGAGCATCAGCCAGCCCGGCTGGTCGACGAACGGCGGGTACTTCTCCCCCTCCGGCGGATCGACGACGATCCGCTTCGGGCCGACGTCCCGCACGTTCTTCCACGGCACGAACTCGGTCGGCTTTCCCCAGCCGTGCTCGATGTAGAGGCCGACGACCTCGGGATACGGCTCCTTGAGCGCGAAGACGAGGTCCTCGAGCTTCCCCACCTTGCGCCGCCCCTCCGGCCCCTCGGCGACGACCGGCCGGTCGAGCAGCGAGCCGAAGTAGACGAACTGGTAGCCGCCGTTGGTCGGCGCGATGCCCGGGACGACGATGTTTCTTCCGGCGCTCATGGCCACCCCCTCACTTCGCCGCCCCGAACCAGCCGGGGAAGAGGGTGCTGACGGCGAACAGCGTGGACATCACCGTGACGAAGGCGACGATCGACCAGTTGGCGATGTTCTGCCAGCGGGTGTTGACGTGCTCCCCCATGAACGCCTTGGAGTTCAGGATCAGGATCAGGAACACCAGGGCCGAGGGGAGCAGCGTCACCGCGACGACCTGCACGAACATCGTGATCGCGATCAGCGGCGCGCCGGGGATCAGCACGATCCCGCCCGCGCCGAGCAGCCCCGCGACGTAGAGCACGTAGAACCAGGGGGCGTCCTTGATCTTCTTGTTGAGCGAGTGCGCCCAGCCGAACACCTCCCCCACCGCCCACGAGGTGGAGAGGGAGATGCAGAGCGCGCCGAGGAAGCCGGCGTCGAACAGGCCGATGGCGAAGAGCGTGCGGGCCATCGTCCCCTGGCCGTGCGGCAGGAGCGGCACCAGCGCCTCGGCGGTCTGCTTGGCGTCCTCGACGTTGATCGGCGGCTGGTGGTAGTAGAACGCCGCGCCGGTGACGATGATGATGAACGCCGCCACGACGCAGGTGATCAGCGAGCCGACGAAGGTGTCGATCTTCCCGTACTTGACGTCGTGGAGGTCGAGCCCCTTGTCCACGACGGCGCTCTGCTGGAAGAAGATCTGCCACGGGGTGATCGTCGTGCCGATGTTGGCCAGCATGATGAAGAGGACGTCGCCGCTCAGCCCGCCCGGCATCGAGGGGCGCAGCAGCCCCTCGAGGACCGCGTTCCAGCCGGGAGCGGTGCCGCTCTTCATCGCCCAGAACGCCGCCGGGATGTAGACCAAGTTGAAGGCGCAGAAGAAGAGCGTCAGCTTCTCGAAGGTCCAGTAGCGGCCGGTCAGCACGACCATCGTCAGGATCGCGCTGACCCCGAGGTAGGTGATCCACTCCGGCACGCCGAAGAGGCTCATCGCCGCGGTCATGCCGATGTACTCGGTGACCAGCGTGAGGAAGTTGACGATCGCCAGGTCGGCGAGCGAGAACCAGCCCCAGAACTTGCCGAACCCTTCGAAGATCGCCTCGGCGTGGCCGCGTTTCGTCACCGCCCCGAGCCGGACGGTCATCTCCTGCACGAAGTAGGCCATCGGGATCAGGATGAAGAAGATCCAGAGCAGCTTGAAGCCGTACTTGCTGCCGGTCACGGCGTAGGTGGAGATCCCGCCCGCGTCGTTGTCCGCGACCATCGTGATGATGCCCGGGCCCAAAACGGCCAGGAGCACCAAGAGCCGCTTGCGTCCGCGGCTGAGCCGGTGGAACAGCTTGCTGATCCAATACATTGAGCCCGCCCCCGAACGGCGCCGGCGCGCCGTCGTTGGTCGTGTTGTCGTGCTAGGGCGGGAAGGACGAAAACAGAAGGAACGTCGATCTCGCCGCCGTCCGCGTGGTCCGGCGGCGGGGCGCCGCTCAGACGGTGCGGTTGTTCATCGTACTTGGTCGATGACTGCCGTCTTCAGGCATGGCGCCTAGGTCCTCCGAAAAACGACGAAAATTCGGGGGTCAAGCTAACCCGCGGGGCGTCCTCCGTCAAACACTCCTTTGACCTGTCGCGAAAGACGGCCATCATGCCCGGCGTGGACGCGCCGGCCCCCGTCTTCTCCCCCGCCGACGCGGCGTTCATGCGCCGCGCGCTCGAGCTCGCGCGCGACGCCGCCGCGGCCGGCGAGGTCCCGATCGGCGCGGTCCTCGTCCAGGACGGCGCGGTCGTCGCCGAAGGGCGAAACGCCCCGATCGGCCGCCGCGACCCGACGGCCCACGCCGAGATCGTCGCCCTGCGGCGGGCCGGCGAGGCGCTCGGCGTCCCGCGCCTGCCGGGCACGACCCTCTACGTCACCCTCGAGCCGTGCCTGATGTGCCTCGGGGCGTCGGTCCACGCCCGGGTCGCGCGGCTGGTCTACGGCGCGTCCGATCCGCTCGTCGGGGCGACGGCGATCTTCGCCGGGATACCTGTCGGCCGTCCCGGGCTCAACCACCGCGTCGCGATCGAGGGCGGTCTCCTCGCCGAGGAGGCCGCGGATCTGCTGCGGACGTTCTTCCGCGCCCGCCGCGGCTGACCGGCAAACTTCCCCCGGCGTTTTCGCGGACGCCCCGCGTCGTGCATAATGGCGCGCGCAGCCGCGGAGAGATGACCGAGTGGCTGAAGGTGCACGCTTGGAAAGCGTGTTTAGGGGCAACCCTAACGTGGGTTCGAATCCCACTCTCTCCGCCATTTGATCACGCCGATGACCGCCGCGGCGCCGCGCGCCGCGGCGTCGCGTTGCAGGACCTCGCGGGGCTCGCCCCTGCGCGATCCGGCCCCGTGAACCCCGTCAGGCCCGGAAGGGAGCAGCGGTAAGCGGACCGTCGGGTGCGCCGCAGGATCTCCGAGCCCCACCTATCTCGGGACGCCCGGGGATCTCCCCGGGCGAACCCGGCCGAGGGGGCGCGTGCCGAAGCTGCCGCTCGCCAGAACCTACCGCCCGCAGCGGTTCGCCGAAGTGCTGGGCCAGCAGGCGCCGGTCAAGGCGCTCGGCGCGGCCGCGGCGCGCGGCGACGTCGCCGCCGCCTACATCTTTTCGGGCACCCGCGGCATCGGCAAGACGACGATCGCGCGGATCTTCGCCAAGACGCTCAACTGCGAGAAGGGGCCAGCCGCGGACTGCTGCGACGAGTGCCCGCAGTGCCGCGGCATCGCCGAGGGGCGCGAGCTCGACGTGCTGGAGCTCGACGCCGCGACCCACACCGGGATCGACGACATCCGCGAGTTGCGGGACGCGGCGAAGTACCCGCCGACCCACGCCCGCTACCGCGTCTTCATCCTCGACGAAGCGCACCAGCTCTCGCAGGCCTCGTGGAACGGGCTGCTCAAGATCCTCGAAGAGCCGCCGCCGTGGTGCGTCTTCCTCTTCTGCACCACCGAGCCGCACAAGATCCCGCAGACGATCGAGTCGCGCGCGCTCCACTTCGCCTTCCGCAGCCCCGCCCCGGCCCAGATCCGCGGCCACCTCGCCTCGATCGCGGGGAAGGAAGGGATCGAAGTCGACGACGAGGCGCTCGACCTCTTGGTCGTCGCGGCCGACGGCTCGGTGCGCGACGGCCTCTCCGCGCTCGACCAGGCGCGCGCCCTGACCGAAGGGAAGATCACGCGCGAGGCGGTCCGGACCGCGTTGGGACTCGTGCCCGCCGAGGCCGTGGACGACTACGTCGACGCGCTCGGCCGCGGCGACGCCCCCGCGGCGCTGAAGATCGTCGGCGAACTCGACGCCGAAGGGCAGGACCTGCGCGCCTTCGCCGGCGACGCCCTCGAGCGGACGCGGCGGCTGGCGCTGGTCCTCGCGGCCGGCCCGGCGGCGGCGCCGAACGGCGAAGCGCTGGCCAAGGTCGCCGCCTCGTTCCAGCTCGACCATCTCGTTTGGCTGGGGCGCGTCCTCGACGAAACCGAAGGGCGTCTGCGCCAAGGGGGCGCGCAGCGGGCGCTGCTCGACCTCGCCACGGTGCGGATGACCCGCCTCGCCGGCTTGTCCAACCTGGCCGACCTCGTGGACACGCTGCGCGCCGGCGGCGCGCCGGGCGGCCACGGCGGCGGCCCCGGCGGAGGCGGACGCCCGATCCCGTCGCCGCGTCCGTCCGTTCCCTCCCGCCCCGGGCCGTCCGGGCCGCGGGCCTCGTTCCACGCCGCGGCGCAAGGCGCGGCCGACGTCGCGGACGATCGCCCCGCGCCGCGCGGCGCCTTCTCCGCGGCCGGCGAGGCCCCCGATGCGGCCCCGCGCGCGTCGGTCGCCGTCGCCGCGGGCGCGCCGGCCGGAGCGGGAAACGGCGAGTTGCTGCCGCGGATCTGCGCCGTGCTGTCGGAGGCCCGCCCGTCGATCGCCAGCCTGCTGCGGAACGCTCAGTCGGCCGAGGTCACGCCGTCCGGCGGCCTCCGTCTGGCGCTCCCCGGATCGATGGCGGCGCTCGGAGCGCAGCTGGTCCGCGCCGAGGACGCGATCCTCTCCGCGGCCCGCGAGGCGACCGGCGTCGACCTGCTCGGCCTCGAGACCGTCGTCGCCGCCGGGGCGAGTTCCCCCGCCGACGCGGCGGCCAACGCGCGGCGCGAGGCGATGGACCTCGTGCGCAAGGACCCGGTGGCGCGGGCCGTTTTCGACCAGTTCGGCGCGATGGTGATGGACGTCCAGGCCCTCGCGCCCCCGACCCAGGAGTGAGCGATGTTTCCCCCCGGAATGAAGAACATGAACATGAACAAGCTCCTCGCCAAGGCCCAGCAGGCGCAGGAGCAGATGCAGAACGACATCGCCGCCCTGCGCGAGACCGGCACGGCCGGCGGCGGCGCCGTGACCGCCGAGCTCGACGGCAAGAAGAACCTCGTCGGGCTGGTCATCCTTCCCGAAGCGCTCGAGGATCCGGATCCGCAGATGCTGGCGGACATGGTCCTCGCCGCCGTCGCCGACGCGAACCGCAAGATCGACGCCGCGGTCGAGAAGAAGATGGCGCAGTTGACGTCGATGCTCGGCCTGCCGCCGGGGTTCGGCTTCTGAGCCGGCGGTGACCGACCTCGCGCAGCCGCTGGAGCGGCTGGTCGAGCGGCTGGCGCGCCTTCCCGGCATCGGAAGGCGCTCCGCCGCGCGGATCGCGTTCCACCTCGCCCGCCGTCCCGCGGACGAGGTCCGCGAACTGGCGGCGGCGATCGCCGCGCTGCCCGAAGCGCTCGCCCCGTGCGAGATCTGCGGCAACTTCGCCGGCGGGCCGCGCTGCGCGATCTGCGACGACCCGCGGCGCGACCGCTCGGTCGTCTGCGTCGTCGAGCAGCCGGACAACCTCGCGGCGATCGAGCGGACCGGGACCTACCGCGGCCTGTACCACGTGCTGGGGGGCTCGATTTCCCCGCTCCGGGGGATCGGGCCGGAGCAGTTGCGCTTGGCCGAGCTTTGGCGGAGGCTGGGCGACAGGGAAATCAAGGAACTGATCTTGGCCACCAACCCGACCGTCGAAGGGGAAGCGACCGCGTTGTTCATCGGGCGGCAGGCGGCGGGACGAGTGGACCGGGTGACGCGCCCCGCGACCGGCCTGCCGGTCGGCGGCGAGCTGGACTACGTGGATCAAGCGACCTTGGCGCGGGCGTTCGAAGGGCGCCGCGATTTGCCGCGGTGAGACGCGCGCGGCCGTTTGGCTTTTTCGGGGCGGGAGACTAAATTCCGCGGGGGCGCTCCTGTCGGTGCGTCCCGCGAAATCGGAGGCGTGTCCGCGATGGGCGGCAGAGACCTCGTCATGCACGAGGAAGAGTTCGCGAAGTTGACGCGGCTGGCCGAGCGCCTCCTCCGCGAGGCCAACGCCCGCTTCGTGTCGCTGGTCGACCGCAACGGTCAACCGATCGCCTGGGCGGGCGAGCTGGACGGCGTGGACAAGACGGCGCTGGCCTCCCTCGCCGCGGGCAACGTCGCCGCGACCGAGGGGCTGGCGCGGATGATCGGCGAACGCGCCTTCTCGTCGATGTACCACGAGGGCGAGAACGACCATCTCCACTTCTCCGCCGTGGGGGACGTCGGCATCCTGCTGGTCGCCTTCGACGAGCGCTCGTCGCTCGGCCTGGTGCGGCTGCGGGTGCGTCAGACGACGCCGGACTTGGTGCAGGTCTTCGACGACATGCTCGCCCGCTCGCGCGCCTTCAGCGCGGGGATGGACGAGATGGCCGAGGGGCTGCCGGAGATCACCGACGAGGACATCGAGAGCCTCTTCAAAGACGGACTGTAGGCGCGGGGGCGAGAGAGAAAGATGCCGTTCATCAATTACGCCCACCGGGAAATCACCTGCAAGCTGGTCTACTACGGGCCCGGCCTGGGCGGGAAGACGACCAACCTGCAGTGGATCTTCGAGAAGACCAGCCCCGAGGCGAAGGGGAAGATGGTTTCCCTCGCCACGGAGAGCGAGCGGACCCTCTTCTTCGACCTGCTCCCGCTGAATCTGGGAACGATCCGCGGCTTCACCACGCGGTTCCAGCTCTACACCGTCCCGGGCCAGATCTTCTACGACGCGTCGCGCAAGTTGATCCTCAAGGGCGCCGACGGCGTCTGCTTCGTCGCCGACTCGCAGTCCGCCCGCTACGACGCCAACATCGAGTCGATCCGCAACATGCTCCAGAACCTCAAGGAGAACGGGATCGACTTTTCCAGCCTTCCCTACGTGCTGCAACTGAACAAGCGGGACCTGCCGACGGCGATCGCCGCCGACGACCTGACGCGCGCGCTGCGGCTCAAGGGGGAGCCGGTCCTCGAAGCGATCGCGCCGAAGGGGACGGGGGTCTTCGAGACCCTCAAGGCGTTGGTCCGCGAAACGCTGACCCGCCTGCGGGCGGGCGCCCCGGCCTGACGGGGGCGTTCCCGCCTAGCCGGGACGGGCCCGGCGATTTCATTTGACGCCTTGCCGCGCTGTGCCTAGAATCCCGTGGTTTGCCAGCAAGGCATCTGGAGGAAGTGCCGTGAGCGCGGAGTCTTTCGCGGTCATCGTGGCCGGTGGGCGCCAGCATCGCGTCGTCCCGGGGGAAACCCTGCGGGTCGATCGCCTGGCCGCCGAACCGGGCGCCGAAGTGACCTTCGAGCAGGTGTTGATGACGTGGCACGACGGCGCGGCCAAGGTGGGCACTCCCACCGTGCCGGGCGCCGTGGTGAAGGCCAAGGTTCTGGCCGAAGCGCGCGACCGCAAGGTCATCGTCTTCAAGTTCAAGAAGCGCAAGGGCTTCCGGAAATCGCGCGGTCACCGTGAGTACTACACCCTGGTCAAGATCGAATCGATCGAGCCCGGGAACTGAGAGGAGGCTGCTATGGCGCACAAAAAGGCCGGCGGTTCCTCGCGCAACGGCCGCGACAGCAATGCCCAGCGCCTGGGTGTCAAGCGGTTCGCGGGCCAGTTCGTGAAGGCCGGCAACATCCTGATCAGGCAGCGGGGCACGCCGATCAAGCCGGGCGAAGGCGTCGGGCGCGGGTCGGACGACACCCTGTTCGCGCTGGTGGACGGCATCGTGGACTTCCGGGACCGCGGCAACTACGGCCGCTGGGTCACGGTTAGTCCGGTCGCCCAGGCCTGACGGCGCGTTAGGTCGTTTGCGGCCCCGGTCCGTTCCTGCGGGCCGGGGCCGTCGCATATTTCCCCGATCGTTCTCCGAAGCAGAGGCCCGTTCGTGTTCCTCGACGAAGTCAGCTTGTTCGTCGCCGGCGGCGACGGAGGGCGCGGATGCGTCGCCTTCCGCCGCGAGAAGTTCGTCCCGCGCGGCGGCCCGAACGGCGGGGACGGCGGAAGCGGCGGCTCGGTCTACCTCGTCGCCGACGCCCACGAATCGACCCTGCTCCGCTACCGCTACAAGAAGACCTTCCGCGCCGACCGCGGACGGCACGGCGAGGGGTCGCTGAAGACCGGCATCTCCGGCGGCGACCTCGAGCTGCCGGTGCCGCTGGGGACGCAGGTCTTCGACGAGGACGGCGCACTGCTTCTCGCCGATTTGGTCGAGCAGGGGCAGCGGTTCCGCGTCGCGGCCGGCGGCCGCGGCGGCAAGGGGAACGCCTTCTTCGCCACCGCGACCCGTCAGGCGCCGCGCTTCGCCCAGCCGGGCGAGCCGGGGGAGACGCTGCGGATGCGGCTCGTGCTCAAGCTGCTGGCCGACGTCGGCCTGGTCGGCTTCCCCAACGCGGGCAAGAGCACGCTGATCTCGCGCATCTCCGCCGCGCGGCCGGAAATCGGGGACTACCCGTTCACGACCCTCGTGCCGCATCTCGGCGTCGTGGACGCGGGAGAGTTCCGCTCCTTCGTCGTCGCCGACATCCCGGGGCTGATCGAAGGGGCGAGCGAGGGGCGCGGGCTCGGCCACCGCTTCCTCAAGCACGTCGAGCGCTGCCGGGCGCTGGCCTATCTCGTGGACGTCTCGTCGCTCGAGGGGCGCGACCCGGTTTCCGACATCGAGATCCTCGAGCGGGAGCTGGCCGCCTACAGCCCCGACCTCGCCGACCGCGAGCGGGTGATCCTCGCCACGAAGATCGACGCGCTCGACGAGCCGGCGCGGCTGGACCGGCTCCGCGCCGCGGCCGAAGAGCGCGGCGCGCCGTTCCTCGCCATTTCGGCGGCGACCGGCGCCGGGCTCGGCGAACTCGTGCATCGGCTGTTCGACATCGTCTCCGCGGCCAAGGAGCGGGAGCTCGCCGCGGTCGTCTCGCCGTGGCCGGAAGAGGCGCCGCCCGCCGAGCGTTCGGCGTGGCCCGCGGAACTCGGCGGGACCGCGACCGTCGCGCCCGAGGGCGACGGAGGCGAAGACCGCGACGTCCGCGACGACGACGGCGGCGAAAACCGCGACGCCCAGCGCGACGTCCGCGACGACGACGGCGGCGAAAACCGCCACGCCCCGCGCGACGTCCGCGACGACGCGGGCCCGGCGGACGAGGACGCGTGATGCGCCGCGGCGTCTTCGGCGGGACGTTCGATCCGCCGCACGCCGGGCACCTGCAGGTCGCGCGCCGCGTCCGCGACGCCCTCGGCCTCGACGTCGTCGAGATCGTCCCCTCGAACGAGCCGCCGCACCGGCGCAGCCCCGTGGCCTCCGCGGCCGACCGGCTGGAGATGGTGCGGCTTCTCTGCGCCGGGGAGGACCGGTTGGTCCCCTCGGCCCGCGAGATCGAGCGCGGCGGGATCTCCTACACCGTGCTCACGCTGCGCGAGATGCGCGCCGAGGCGCCGGACGACGAGCTGTTCCTCGTGCTCGGCGCCGACTCCTACGACGAGCTGCCCGGCTGGCGGGCCAGCGCCGAGATCGAGCAGCTGGCGCACGTCGTCGTGCTGCCCCGCCCCGGCGCGGCCGGCGCCGCCGCGGTGCGCGAGGCCGACCGGCCGCGGCTGCGGCTTCCCGGCGAGCCGCCGCCGGCCGGCGGCAAGGCGCTCTACGCCGTGCCGATGCCCGAGACCCCCGAGGCGGCGCGGCAGATCCGCGCCCTGCTCGCGCGGGGCGAAGACCCGGGGGAGGCCCTTCCCCGGCCCGTTTTGGCCTACATTCGACGGCGCGGGCTCTACGCCGCGGCGCCCGCCGGAGACACCGTCCGATGAACGAACCCGCCGAAGAGATCGATCCGGTCCTCGCTTCCGCGCTGCGCGCCCTCTGCGCCCGCAAGGCGGAGCGTCTCCTCGCGCTCGACCTGCGCGGCATGGCCGCGTTCGCCGACTACTTCGTGATCTGCCACGGCACCTCGGAGCGCCAGGTGCAGTCGCTCGCCGAGGACGTCGTCGAGCGCGTCAAGACCGAGACCGGCCGGCGGCCGGCGATCGAAGGGCTGAACGGTTCGGAGTGGGCCCTTCTGGACTACGGCGACTTCCTCGTCCACGTCTTCAGCGAGGCCGGGCGCGAGTACTACCGCCTGGAGACGCTGTGGGGCGACGCGCCGCGGATCGACCTCGCTCCGTTCGAGTCCTGATGAGCGGGATCCGCGTCGTCACCGTGGGCCGCACGCGCCGCGGACCGTTTCTCGAACTTGAAGAAGACTATCTCGGCCGGATCGCGCGGCTCGCGCCGGTGCGGCGCGACAGCGTTCCGCAGAGCGGCGCGCGCCGGCCGGAAGAGCGTCGCGCCGCGGAAGCCGCCGCGCTGACGACGCTGGTCGGCGGCCGCGCGACGCTCGTCGCGCTCGACTCCGGCGGCCGCGCGCTCGACTCCGCGGCTTTCCGCGAGGCGCTCCTGAAGTGGCGTTCGCGCGGCGACGTGGCGTTCGTGGTCGGCGGGCCGGACGGCCTCGACGAGTCGCTGCGGAGCGCCGCCGCGGCGACGTTGTCCTTCGGTCCGCTGACGCTGCCGCACGAGATGGCGCTCGTGGTGCTGCTCGAGCAGATCTACCGCGCGCTCGCCGCGGAGCAGAACCACCCCTACTCCCGTCACTGACGCGCGGCGTCGCCGC
>JAJFTU010000084.1 GCA_021372775.1 bacterium
GCGCGGAGCGCCGCGGCCATCTTGCCCGTGACGCACGTGCCCGGCGGGAAGCCGAACTCCTCGCCGAGCGCGGCGCGGATCGCCGGCGCGGTCTGCGCGACGACCCGCTTGCGCGGATCGGCGAGCGCGTCCCACACCGCCTCGAGCGCGTCCTTCTCGGCGAGCGCGCCGACCGGGCAGACCAAGGTGCACTGCCCGCAGGCGGCGCAGGCGACGTCGGCCAGCGGCAGCTCCCCCGCCGCGGCGACGATCGAGCGCGAGCCGCGGTTCTGCACGGCGATCGCCCCGACCTCCTGCACGTCGTCGCAGACGGCGACGCAGCGGCGGCAGAGGACGCACTTCGCCGCGTCGCGCACGAGCCACGCCGAGCTGTCGTCCACCGGACGCGCGGGCGGCGGCGCCTCGAAGCGGTCCTCGCCGGGCAGGATCGCCTCGGCGAGGCTCTGCAGCTCGCAGTGTTGGTTGCGGGCGCAGCGCAGGCAGTCGCGCGGATGGTCGGAGAGGAGCAGCTCGAGCAGCATCCGCCGGGCGCGCCGCACGCGCGGCGTGTCGGTCTTGACGACCATCCCCTCGCGGACCTCCGTCACGCACGAGGCCTGGAGCGTCTTCGCCCCCTCGACCTCGACGACGCAGAGGCGGCAGGCGCCCGCCGGCGTCAGCCCCTCCATGAAGCAGAGGCTCGGGATGTGGACGTCGTTGGCCCGCGCCGCCTCGAGGACCGAGGCGCCGGGAGCGGCCTCGACCGTCCGGCCGTTGATCGTCAGGCGCACCGTCGGCATCGTCCGCCCTCCCCTCTCACCGCAGGTCGCAGCGCAGGCAGCGCATCGCCTCGGCGATCGCGTTCAGCCGGTGGAAGCCGAGCGCGACCTCCTCGAAGTCCTTCGTCCGTTCCTCGCTCGGGCGGAAGCGCATGGCGAACCGCTCGTGCTCGACGACCTCGAGCTGGTCCGGCGACGGCTTGGGGATCTCGATCGGCTCGCCCTTGTTGAGCTTCCCCGTCCCGCCGAGGAAGGCGTCGATCCGCCGCGCCGCCTCCTTGCCGTCGGCGATCGCCTGGATCACGACGTCCGGCCCGCGCACGGCGTCGCCGCCGGCGAAGACCCCCTTGAGCGAGGTCATGCGGGTCCGCGGATCGACCTCGAGCGTGCCGAAGCGCGAGACCTTCACTTCGTCCTTCTCGACGAACGGCAGGTCGAAGTGCTGGCTCACCGCCGGGATGACCATGTCCGCCGGCACGAGGAACTCCTCGTCCGCCGCGACCGGCCGGCGGCGCCCGCGGTCGTCGAAGCCGCGCACCGCCATCCGCCGCGCCCGCACCGCGGTCACCCGCCCGTCCTCGCCGACGAACTCCAGCGGCGCGGCGAGCGGCGCGATCTCGATCCCCTCCTCGCGCGCCTCGGCGATCTCGCGCGGATCGGCCGGCATGTCCTCGACCTGCCGGCGGTAGAGGACCGTGACCTTCTCCGCGCCGAGCCGCAGGGCGGTGCGCGCGGCGTCGAACGCGGTGCTGCCGCCGCCGATCACCACCACCTCGCGGCCGACCCTCACGTCGCGGCGCAGCGCGACGTCGCGCAAAAAGTCGAGCCCGTGGTAGACGCCGCCGAGCGCCTCGCCCGGGATGTCCATCTTGTTCGGGTACTGCGTCCCGGCGCCGATGTAGATCGCGTCGTGGCGGCGGCGCAGGTCCTCGAACGAGAGCTGCCGGCCGACCTCGACGCCGAGTTCGATCTTCACGCCGACCGCCTCGATCGCGCGGATCTCGCGGTCGAGCACCTCGCGCGGCAGGCGGTACTGCGGGATCCCCACCGCGAGCATCCCGCCGGCGACGGAGTGCGCCTCGTAGACCGTCACGTCGTAGCCGAGACGGGCGAGGTAGTAGGCGCAGGTCAGCCCCGACGGCCCAGCGCCGACGACGCCGACCGACTTGTCCTTCTTCGGGAAGACGAGCTCCATCCGCGGGCGCTCCTCACGCTCCGCGACGTCGGCCGCGTACCGCTTGAGGTCGCAGATCGCGAGCGGCTCGTCGAGTTGCCCGCGCCGGCACTTGGCCTCGCAGGGATGCGTGCAGACCCGCCCGCAGATGCCGGGAAACGGGTTCTCCTGGCGCACGAGGTCGTAGGCGTCGCGCGGCCGGCCGGCGGCGATCAGCGCCACGTAGCCGGGAACGTTGACCCCGGCGGGGCAGGCGTTCTGGCAGGGGGAGAGGAACAGCTCGGCGCAGACGCCGGCGCGGCAGAAGCGGTCCTCGATGTGCTCGCGGTACTCGTCAGCGAAGTGGCGCACGGTGCTCAGCACCGGGTTCGGGGCGGTCTGGCCGAGGCCGCAGATCGCGGTGTCCTTGACGACCTCGCCGACCTCGCGCAGCAGCTCGAGGTCCGCGGGACGTCCCTCGCCGCGCGTGATCCGCTCGAGGATCTCCAGCATCCGCCGCGTGCCGATCCGGCAGGGGGTGCACTTGCCGCACGACTCGTCCTGCACGAAGTCGAGGAAGAAGCGGGCGACGTCCACCATGCAGGTGTCTTCGTCCATCGCGATCAGCCCGCCGGAACCCATGATCGTGCCGAGCGCGGCGAGCGAGTCGAACTCCAGCGGCGCGTCGAGGTGGGCGCGCGTCAGGCAGCCGCCGGAGGGGCCGCCGGTCTGCGCCGCCTTGAACGGCTTGCCGCTCTTCATCCCGCCGCCGATGTCGAAGAGCAGTTCGCCGAGCGTCGTCCCCATCGCGACCTCGACGAGGCCGGTGTGGCGGACGTCGCCGGCGAGCGCGAAGACCTTCGTCCCCTTGCTCTTCGGCGCGCCGATCGAGGCGAACCAGTCCCCGCCGCGGCGGATGATCGTCGGCACGGCGGCGAGCGTCTCGACGTTGTTGATGATCGTCGGCCGGCCGAAGACGCCGCGCTGGAACGGGAACGGCGGCCGCTGCCGCGGCTCGCCGCGCCGCCCCTCGATCGAGGCCATCAGCGCCGTCTCCTCGCCGCAGACGAAGGCGCCGGCGCCGATCCGGATCTCGACGTCGAAGGAGAAGCCGAGGCCGAGGATGTCCGCGCCGAGGAGGGCGGCCTCGCGGGCGACGGCGATCGCGGCCGAGAGACGCTCGACGGCGAGCGGGTACTCGGCGCGCACGTAGACGTAGCCGCGCGCGGCGCCGATCGCCCGCCCCGCGATCATCATCCCCTCGAGCACGGCGTGCGGATCCCCCTCGAGCACCGAGCGGTCCATGAACGCGCCGGGATCCCCTTCGTCCGCGTTGCAGACGACGACCTTCTCGTCGCCCGGCTGCGTCCGACCCGCCTCCCACTTCAGGCCGGTGGGGAAGCCCGCGCCGCCGCGGCCGCGCAGGCCGGAGCGCTTGATCTCGGCGACGACGCCCTCCGGCGTCATCGCGGAGAGCGCCTTGTGCAGCGCGAAGTAGCCGTCCTCGCCGATGTAGGCGTCGAGCGAGGAGTGCGGGATCGAGCCGCAGCGCGCGGTGACGACGCGCGTCTGGCGGTTGAAGAACGGGATGTCCTTGAGCAGCGGGACCGGCTCGCCGGTGCGGTCGTCCTTCCAGCAGAACGCGCGCTGGATCTCGCCGCCGATGAGGTGGCCGCGGACGATCTTCGCCGCGTCCTCCGGCTTGAGCGCGACGTAGAGAACGCCGTCCGGCTCGACGACCAGCGTCGGCCCCTTGGCGCAGGCGCCGAGGCAGCCGGTCTCGTCGAGCGGGATCGTCCCCGCCAGCCCCGCCGCGCGCAGCGCCGCGGCGACGGCGTCCCGCACCGCGAAGCACTTCGCCGACACGCACCCGGCGCCGGCGCAGAGCAGGAGACGCCGCGGCGCGGCGGCGACCGCGTCCAGGCGGGCGCGCTTTCTCCGTTCGAGGTCCTCGACCGTCGCGATCCGGCCATCGGCCATGGCGACCTCCCTTGGCGTCAGTGCAGCAGTTCGAGCACGCGCTGCAGCCGGTCCGGGTTGACCTGCCGCACGACCGACTGGTCGACCATCACGGCGGGCGCCAAGCCGCAGGCGCCCATGCAGCGCACGACCTCCAGTGTGCAGAGCCGGTCGCGCGTCGTCTCGCCCGCCGCGACGCCGAACGTCTCCTCGAGCCGGCGGAGGATCTTCGTCGAGCCGCGCACGTAGCACGCCGTGCCGAGGCAGACCCGCACCGTGTGGAGTCCCCGGGGCCGCGTCGAGAAGAACGAGTAGAAGCTCGAGACGGCGGTGACCTCGGCCCAGGGGAGATCGAGACGGTCGGCGATGAACCGTTGGAGATCGAGGGGCAGGTAGCCGTAAGCACCCTGCGCGAGGTGCAGGATCTGGATGAGGTTTCCGGCCCGCGGCTTGAACTCGTCGACGATCGCCGCCACCCGGGCCAGCTTTTGCTCCTCCGTCTCCTCGCCGCACGCGCAGGCCCGTTCGACGGACTCGCGCATAACGCCTCCTGATCGGAGCTAGCCCCGAACTAACTGGAAAGTACGAGGGGTGCGCGGACACGCCACAAGGAGAATCGCGAAGGATAGGGGTTTGCGCCGACGGGAAGAGGCCCCCGCGGAATATCAGTCGCCGCGCCGCGAAGGAACGTCAGCGCGCGGGCGCCGAAACCGAAGGCGAATCCGCGAAGAAGAAGCGCCACGGCAACGCCGCCCACGCTCCCGCGTAATCGACCCCGATGCGCGGCGCGCACTCGATCGGCCGGCGGCTCGCGCGCGGCCCCTCGTGGATCGTCGCCTCGCCGACGAGCAGGTCGGCGCCGTTGAGCGCGCGGTCGATCGCGAAGGCGCGGCAGAGATTCGCGGGGCCGCTCGCGAGGCGCGCGTCGGCGACCTTCCGCGCGCGCCGCGCGCGCATCGTCGCCGCGCCGGCCAGCGGCTCGACCGCGCGGAGCAGCACCGCCTCCGGCTTCTCCGGCGCGGCGGCGACGACGTTGGCGCACCAGTGCATGCCGTAGACGAAGTAGACGTAGAGGCGGCCGCACTCTCCCCACATGACTTCGTTGCGCGGCGTGCGCCGCCCGCGCGCCGTGTGCGCGGCGAGGTCCTGCGGCCCGCGGTACGCCTCGACCTCGACGATCCGTCCGGCGACGACGCCGTCCGGCGCGCGCCGCACGAGGACTTTGCCAAGCAGGGCCCGCGCCAGACGCACCGCGTCGCGCGCGTAGAACTCACGCGGCAGCGGCGCCCCCAGCGCCTCCACGAAAGCCCGCGCGTCCTCTCCGTCCACGTCCATGCCCCGATTATCCCCATCCCCGCACGGTGAAGCCGAGATTGTTGCACGGGGAACGGTCCGGCGAATCAGTAGGCGTTTGCGACTCGGAGCCGCGGGCGAAAGGACCGGAATCGCCTTCCCGCCGTCGCCGGCGACGCGCGCCGGCCGGCCGCGCAACCTCGTTCGGCCGCCGCAACAATCTCGGCTTCACCGTGCGCGCCCCGACCGCAAGGGCCCCCGCAAACCAACGCAAGCGAAAGCCGGACGCGGCGGGCACAATGTCGTCCCATGAACCTCGAGGCGTTCATCGCGGAAACCACGACCCCGGCGGCGCCGCCGCTCGTGCCGGAGATCCGTCTGCGCCTCGCGGAAGAGATCACGCCGCTGTGGGAAGCGATCGAGGCCGCGAGCGGCCGCACGAACACGCCGCCGCCGTTCTGGGCCTTCCCGTGGGTCGGCGGACAAGGGCTCGCGCGCCACGTCCTCGATCGCCCCGAACTGGTGCGCGGCCGCGCCGCGCTCGACTTCGGCGCCGGCTCGGGCCTGGTCGCGATCGCCGCCGCGAAGGCCGGCGCGCGCCGCGTCGTCGCGGTGGACGTCGATCCGCTGGCCGGCGCGGCCGCCGCCGCGAACGCCGCGCTCAACGACGTCGCGCTCGAGGTCGCCGTGGAGGACGTCGTCGGACGCGAGCTGCCGGAGATCGACGTCTTCCTCGTCGGCGACATGTGCTACGAGCAGCCGCTCGCCGGGCGTCTGCTGAGCTGGCTGCGCGGACGGGTCCGCGCCGGCAAGCTCGTCCTCGTCGGCGAGCCGGGCCGCAACTACGCGCCGCGCGGCGGCGTGCGCGAACTGGCGCGCTTCGTCGCGCCGACGACCTACGAACTGGAGAGCCGGACGAGCCGCGAGACGGCCGTCTTGGAACTGCTGGGGGAGGAGGCCTGAGCGGCCGCGGCCGACTCGGGATCCACGCCCCGGAGGAGACGGACGCGATGCTGCGCGCGATCAACCCCGCCACCGGCGAGCTCCTGTCGGAGCACGCTCCCCTCGCCGCCGAAGATCTCGAAGACCGCCTCGTCGCCGCCGACCATGCGGCGCGCGCTTGGCGCCTCGTCCCGCTCGCCGAGCGGACGGCGCGGCTCGGCGCCGCGGCGCGGATCCTCGAGGAGGAGCGGGCGCGCTTCGCGCACCTGATCACGAGCGAAATGGGCAAGCCGATCGCGCAGGCGCTGGCCGAGGTGGACAAGTGCGCGCTCGTCGCCCGCCACTACGCCGACCACGCGGCGGAGATGCTGGCCCCGGAGACGGTCGCCGGCGACGCGCGCGTCTCGTACGTCCGCTTCGACCCGCTCGGCGTCGTCCTCGCCGTGATGCCGTGGAACTTCCCCTACTGGCAGGTCTTCCGCGCCGCCGCGCCGACGCTCGCCGCGGGGAACGTCGTCCTGCTCAAGCACTCCTCGAACGTCCCCGGCTGCGCGCTGGCGATCGAGGAGATCTTCGCCCGCGCCGGTTTCCCCGCCGGCGTCTTCTCCGCGCTGTTGATCGACGCGGAGACGGCCGAGCGGCTGGTGGACGACCCGCGCGTCGCCGCCGCGACCCTCACCGGCAGCGAGGCCGCCGGCGCGGGCGTCGCCGCGCGCGCCGGGGCGCGGATCAAGAAGACGGTCCTCGAGCTCGGCGGCTCCGACCCGTTCATCGTCCTCGCCGACGCCGACGTCGAGGCCGCGGCGCGCGTCGCCGCCCAGGCCCGCCTGATCAACTCCGGGCAGAGCTGCGTCGCGGCGAAGCGGTTCATCGTCGCCGAGGCGGCGGCGGAGGGGTTCACCGAGGCGCTGGTGCGCCACGTCGCCGCGGCGAAGGTCGGCGATCCGCTCGACCCGGAGACCGAGGTCGGCCCGCTGGCCCGCGAGGACCTGCTGCTCGCCCTCGACCGGCAGGTGCGCGAGAGCCGCGAGGCGGGGGCCCGCGTCCTCGTCGGCGGGAAGCGGCTGGAACGGCGCGGCTTCTTCTACGCCCCGACGGTCCTCGCCGACGTGCGGCCGGAGATGGCGGTGCTGCGCGAGGAGACGTTCGGCCCGGTCGCGCCGGTGATCGCCGTCGCGGACGAGGACGAGGCGCTCGCCCTCGCCAACGACAGCGCCTACGGCCTCGCCGCCTCGGTCTGGTCGCGGAACGTCGGCGCGGCGGGGCGGTTCGCCGCCCGCCTCGAGGCGGGGGCGGTCTTCGTCAACGGGATGGTCAAGTCGGATCCGCGGCTGCCGTTCGGCGGCGTCAAGCGGTCCGGCTACGGCCGGGAACTGGGGCGCGAGGGGATCCGGGAGTTCGTCAACATCAAGACGATCGTCATCGCCTGATCCGTCCCCGCGCGGCCGCGGATCGCAAGTGACGCGAAAGCGTCGGCGAGACGCAAACTGCCCGTTTTCAAATAGTTTCTTGTCGGCCTCTTGACACCGTGGGGGGCTCTCCCTACCATTCCGGTGGGAAGAAGTGGGAGAAGGTGGGAGGTAATGGCCCGGCCGACCATGGGAAGCGGCCGCAGCCGTCCCGCCTTTTTAGTGGTCACCTCCACCGAGCGTCGCGCCGCCTTCGCGGCGGCCGGTCGCGCGACGGAGGCGCCGGATTCGGGAGCCGTCGATGCTGCGTGGCCACGCCACAGCGAGGGTGGACGAGAAAGGCCGGGTGAAGGTCCCCGCCGAGTTCCTCGACCAGTTCCTCGAGCTGTGCGGACCGGAGCGCCGCATCTTCGTCACCTCGCTCGACGGCAAGATGGTGCAGGTCTACCCGCTGCCGGTCTGGGAGGAGCACGAGCGGAAGATCGCCGCCCTGCCCCGCACCAACCCGGCGCTCGAGAATTATCTCAGAACCGTCAACTACTGGGGCAAGGAAACCCAGCTCGACGCCGCCGGCCGGCTGCTCGTCCATCCGAGCCTGCGCGAAGCGACCCACCTCGACGGCGAGGCCTCCGTCTTCGGCCGCCAGAACACGTTGGAACTGTGCGACCACGCGCTGTTCCGCGGCCAGCCGCCCACGGTCTCCAAGGAAGATCTGGCCCAGCTGGCCGCCTTGGGGCTGTGAGGCGATGCGGGAGGCGGCCGTGGCGGACTTTGTTCCAACCCATCGGCCGGTGCTGGCGGCCGAGACCCTCGAGGCGCTCGACCCGGGACCGGGGAAGGTGCTGCTCGACGGGACCGTCGGGCTCGGCGGCCACGCCGCGCGCTGGCTGGAGCTGACCGCGCCGTTCGGGCGGGTCGTCGGCTTCGACCGCGACGCGCGGGCGCTCGCCGTCGCCGCGCGGAACCTCGCCCCGTTCGGCGCGCGCGCCGAGCTGATCCACGACGACTACCGCGAGGCCCCGCGGATCTTCGCCGAGCGCGGCTTCGCGGCGCCCGACGCGGCGCTGCTCGACCTCGGCCTCGGCTCGCACCAGATCGACGACCCGACGCGCGGCTTCTCGCACCGCTTCGACGCGCCGCTCGACATGCGGTTCGACGCCGACGCGCCGGGCCGCACCGCCGCGGACATCCTCGCCCGCGCCGCGGAGCCGGAGCTGGCGCGGATCTTCGAGGAGCACGGCGAGCTTCCCGGCGCGCGCAAGCTGGCCCGCGCCCTCTGCGACGCGCGCCGCCGCGCGCCGATCCGCACCACGACCGAGCTGGCCCGCCTCGTGCGCGAGACGCTGCCGCCGCGCGGCCGCCAGCGGATCGATCCGGCGACGCTCGTCTTCCAGGCGCTGCGGATCGCCGTCAACGACGAGCTCGAAGGGCTCGACGCGGCGATCGAGGCGCTGGTCCGGATGCTGCCGCAAGGCGGGCGGATCGCGGTCATCGCCTTCCACAGCCTCGAGGACCGGATCGCCAAGCGGACGCTGCGCCGCCTCGCCGAGCCGTGCCGCTGCCGGCGCGGCGATCCGTGCACCTGCGGCGCGACGCAGCTGCTCGACATGCCGGAGCGGCGCGCCGTCAAGACGAGCGACGAAGAGGCGCTCGAGAACCCGCGCGCCCGGTCGGCGCGCCTGCGCTGGGGGACGCGGCGATGAGTCTCCCGGCCGGCGTCGTCAACCGCTCGCTCGTCAGCGCCCATCCGCGCGTCGTCGGCCGCCTGCTGACGACGACGCTGACCTGTCTCTTCGCCGTGCTGCCGCTGCTCGTCTTCGTCGTCGTGCAGGTCTCGAACGTCAAGACGCGCTACGAGATCTCGCAGCTCGAGCGGAAGATCGTGGACGCGCGCTTCGAGCGCCGCCGCCTGCTCGCCGACAAGGCGCGCCTGACCGCGCCGGAGCGGCTGCGGGCCGAGGCGGAGCGGCTCGGGCTGCAGCCGGTCGATCCCGCGCAGAGCGCCGACGGCCAGCTGCGGACCGCCACGCCGGCCGCGGGGGGGACGCAATGATCCTCCCCCGCCTCCACCTCCCGCGCCCCTCGCGGACGCACTGGATCGGCATCCTGCTGCTCTGCGGCGGGATCGCCGTCGGCCTGCGGCTCTCGCAGCTGATGGTCGTCGAGCACCACGCCCTCGACGGCATGGCCCGCGCGCAGGCCGAGGACATGGTCGAGATCCCCGGTCCGCGCGGCGACATCGTGGACCGCCACGGGCGGCTGCTCGCGACGAGCGTGCCGATCCAGGTGCTGGCGATCGAGCCGCGCAAGATCTCGCAGTCCGGCTTGGCGCGGCTCGAGGAGGCGGCCGGCGTCCCGGGGCGCCTGACGAAGCGGGCGATGGCCCGCTGGCTGCTCGTCCGCCGCGACTGCGACGACCAGATCGTCGCCGCGGTGAACGACCTCGCCGCGAAGAAGATCGTGCCGGCCGAGGCCCTCCACTGGGGCCCCGGCTTCCGCCGCATGTACCCGCACGGCGAGCTCGCCGCGCACGTGCTCGGCTTCGTCACGCTCGACGAGTCGCTCGCCGAAGGGGTCGAGAAGACCTACGACCACCTGCTGCGCTCCGGCGAGACGCGCGTGCTGCGCGCCACCGACGCGCGGCGCCAGCAGCTCGGCGGCCGCGGCGGCAGCGCCTGCCCCGCCTCCGCCTCGTCGCTGATGCTGACGATCGACATCCGCATCCAGGAGAAGCTCGAGGCCGCGCTCAAGCAGGCGGTCGAGGAGCACTCGGCGAAGTCGGCGCAGGGGATCGTCGTCGATCCGGGGACCGGCGAGATCCTCGCCCTCGCCAACTACCCCGCCTACGACCCGAACAAGTTCAATCAGGTCGATCAGGAGCTGCTGCGCAACCGGGCGATCGAGTGGCCGTTCGAGCCGGGCTCGGTGATGAAGCCGCTGACCGCGACGGCGCTCGCCGAGTACCACAAGGTCGGCTACGGCGACACGGTCTACTGCGAAGCCGGCCACTGGAAGCGCGGGAAGTGGACGATCTCCGACTCCCACCCCCACGGCACGCTGACGATCGCCGAGGTCATCGCCTACTCGAGCAACATCGGCATCGCCAAGTTCGCGCAGCGCCTCACCGGCGAGCAGCTCTACACGACGCTGACCGGACTCGGCCTCGGCGCCCGCAGCGGCGTGGACCTGCCGGCGGAGAACGGCGGGCGGCTCGCCTCGTGGAAGCAGTGGCACGGCACCGACCGGGACGTGATCGCCTTCGGCCACTCGCTGATGCTGACGACGATGCAGCTCGCGCAGGCCTACGCGACGATCGCCCACGGCGGCGTGCGCGTGCAGCCGCACGTGGCCCGCGCCTGGGGCAGCCCCGACGGGCAGTGGCACGAGACGCGCCCCGCGCCGTCGCAGCGCGTCGTCTCCGAGGAAGCCGCGGGGCAGGTCGCGCTCTGGATGCTCGGCGTCGTCGAGGGCCCCGGCGGCACCGGCCACAAGGCGGCGGTGGACGGCTACCGCGTCGCCGGCAAGACCGGCACGGCGGAGAAGCTCGTCGGCGGCCACTACGACAAGACGAAGAACATCTCGACCTTCGCCGGCTTCGCGCCGCTGGAGAATCCGGCGGCCGTCGTGACGATCAGCCTCGACGAGCCGATGGAAGGCGGACGCACGGGCGGCGCGGTCTCCGCGCCCGCGTTCGCCGACGTGATGGCGGAAACGCTCCGCTTGCTGCACGTTGAGCCGGACTACTACATGCCGCCCGCGGTGGACGCGCCGGTGAAGGCGCAACAGGCCAAAAGCGACGCTTCGGCCGCGGCCGGACGCGGAGGGAAACGCGGGTGACGACGCTGCGCGCATTGACCGAAGGACTCCCCGGCGTGACCTGCGCCGGCGGGGCCGACGTGTCGATCGAGCGCGTCGTCGTCGATTCGCGCGAGGCGGGCCCCGGCGCGCTGTTCGCCGCGCTGCCGGGCAGCGTCGTCGACGGCCGCCGCTTCGCCGCCGAGGCCGCGGCCCGCGGCGCCGTCGCCGCGCTCGGCGCGCCGCCGCGTCCCGCGGATCTCCCCGCGGACGTTCCCTACGTCGAGGCCGAAGCGCCGCGCGCCGCGCTGGCGCTCGTCTGCCGCCGCCTCCACGGCGCCCCGGACGAGCGGCTCAAGCTGGTCGGCGTCACCGGCACGAACGGCAAGACGACGACGACGCACATGATCGCCGCGGCGTTCGCGGCGGACGGCGTCTTCTGCGCGGTCGGCGGCACCAACGGCCAGCGCGGCCGCACGTTCGCCGAGCCGGCGTCGCTCACCACCCCCGAGGCGCCGGCGCTCTGGTCGTTCCTCGACCGCGCCGCGAACGACGGCTGCGGCGCGGCGGCGATCGAGGTCTCGAGCGCGGCGCTGGTCGCCGACCGCGCGCGCGGGATGAAGTTCGCCGCGACGGCGCTGACCGGCCTCGGGCACGACCACCTCGACCTGCACGGCGACGTCGAGCATTACGCCGCGGCGAAGCGGATCCTCTTCGCCGAGGCGCCGGAAGGCGCGCCGGTTTTCCTGCCGGCCGACGATCCGTGGGCGCCTTCGTTCCGCGCCGCGGCGCGCGGCCCGGTCGCGACGTTCGGCGAGTCGGACGACGCCGACTGGCGCGTCGCCGGGCACGTCGCCGACGCGCGCGGCGCGCGCTTCGCGCTGCTCGGCCCCCGCGGCTTCCGCGCCGATCTCCGCACCTCGCGCCCCGGCCCGTGGGACGCGCGCAACGTCGCCCTCGCCGTCGCGGTCGCCGCCGCGCTCGGCGCCGACCCGCGCCGCGCCGCGGAAGGCGCCGCCGCCGCGCCGACCGTCGCCGGCCGCTGGGAGTCGATCGACGCCGGCCAGCCGTTCGCCGCGATCGTGGACTACGCGCACACCCCCGAGGCGCTGGAACGGACGATGGAGCTTCTGCGCCGCGTGACGAAGGGGCGCGTGATCGTCGTCTTCGGCTGCGGCGGCGAACGCGACGCCTACAAGCGCCCGGAGATGGGACGGATCGCCGGCCGCCTCTCCGACCACGCGATCGTCGCCGACGACAATCCGCGGCGCGAGGATCCGGAGCTGATCGCGCGCGGCGTGCTGGCGGGCCTCGAAGGCGCCGCGGCGCGCGTCGAGCGGATCGGCGACCGCGAGGCGGCGATCGTCCGCGCCGTGGCCGAGGCCGAGGCCGGGGACGCGGTGCTCGTCGCCGGCAAGGGGCACGAGACCTATCAGGACGCCGGCGGCGCCAAGCGGCACTTCGACGACCGCGAGGTCGTGCGCGCCGCGCTCGCCGCGCGGGGGTTCCGCCGATGATCGCGCGCGCGCCGCTCGAGCTGGCCGCGGCCTGCGGCGGAACGCTCGCCGCGCCGGGCGCCGGGGTTCCCGCGCGCGGCGCGTCGATCGACACCCGCACGCTCGAACCGGGAGACGTCTTCTTCGCCGTCGTCGGCGGAACGCGCGACGGCCACGACTTCGTCGCCGCCGCCGCCGAGCGCGGCGCCGCGGCGGTCGTCGTCTCGCGCGACGCGCCGGCGCCGGCGAACGTCGCGGTGGTCCGCGTCGCCGACGCGACCGAGGCGCTCGGCCGCCTCGCCGCCGACGAGCGGGAGCGCCGCGCGCTGCGCGTCGTCGGCGTCACCGGCAGCGCGGGCAAGACGACGACCCGCGCGCTGGCCGTCGCCGCGCTCGCCGCGCGCTTCCGCGTCGGCGGCACGAGCGGCAACCTCAACAACCAGTGGGGCCTCCCGCTCTCGCTGCTGCGGCTCGAGGACGGCGTCGAGGCCGCGGCGCTGGAGATGGGGATGAACCACGCCGGCGAGATCGCGCGCCTCGCGCGCATCGCCCGCCCGGACGTGGGGGTCGTGACGAACGTCGGCACGGCGCACATCGGCTTCCTCGGCAGCAAGGAGGCGATCGCCGCGGCGAAGGCCGAGCTGCTCGAGGAGCTCCCGGACGACGGCGCCGCGGTCGTGGACGCCGCCTCCCCCGAGCTCGCGCCGCACCTCGCGCGCCTGCGCTGCAAGGTCGTGCGCTTCGGCCTCGAACCGGGCGCCGACCTCGTCGCCGAACGCCTCGAGGGGGACATCGTCCGCGGCGCGTCGTTCGTCGTCGCGGGGACGCACGTGCGGCTCGCGCTGTGGGGCCGCCACGCCGCGCTGAACGCGCTCGCCGCGCTCGGCGCCGCGCGCGCCGCCGGCGTGCCGATCGCCGAGGCCGCGCCGCGCCTCGCCGCCGTCGAGCAGCAGCCGGGGCGCGGCCGCGTGCTCCGCCTGTTCCGCGGCGTCGCGCTGATCGACGAGATCTACAACGCGAATCCGGGGGCGATGGAGGCGGTGCTGGCCGAGGTCGCCAAGGCCTCGTGGAACGGCCGCCGCTTCGCCGTCCTCGGCGACATGTTCGAGCTGGGCGAGTTCGCGCCGGAGCTGCACCGCGCCGTCGGCCGCGCCGCCGCGCGCGCCGGAATCGGCCTGCTGTGGGCCGTCGGCCCGCTCGCCGCGGAGACGGTCCGCGGCGCGTCCGAGGCCGGGCTCGCCGACGCGCGGGTCTTCCCCGACGCCGAGGCCGCGGCGGCGGAGATCGGCAAGGCGCTGCGGGACGACGACCTGCTCCTGATCAAGGGATCGCGCGGCGTCGCGCTCGAACAGGTGCGCGACGCGGCGGAGGCCGCGCTGGGCGGGAGGCAAGGCGAATGATGTACCACCTGCTGTTCCCGCTGCGCGAGTACTTCTCGCCGCTGAACGTCTTCCGCTACATCACGTTCCGCTCGGCCCTCGCCGCGGTGACGGCGATCCTCGTCTCCTTCGTCGTCGGCGGGCCGCTGATCCGCTGGCTGCGCGGGCGGCAGTACGGGCAGATGGTGCGCGAGGACGGGCCGCAGTCCCACTTCAGCAAGCGCGGCACGCCGACGATGGGCGGGATCATGATCCTCGCCGCGTGGCTCGTTCCGGTGCTCCTCTGGGCCGACCTCGACAACGCCTTCGTCTGGGCGGCCGTCGGCGCGACCGCCGGCTTCGCCCTGATCGGCCTCGCCGACGACCTGCTCAAGCTGAAGTTCAAGAACAGCAAGGGGCTCTCGGCGCGCGGCAAGCTGCTCTGGCAGTTCGTCCTCGCCGGCGTGATCTGCGGCGCCCTCTACCGCGTCGGCTTCTCGACGAAGCTCACCGTGCCGTTCTTCAAGAACAGCCCGGACCTCGGCTTCCTCTGGATTCCGTTCGCGATGTTGGTGATGGTCGGCGCGGCCAACGCGGTCAACCTCACCGACGGCCTCGACGGGCTGGCGATCGGCTCGACCGGGATCGCGATGGCGACCTTCAGCGTCATCGCCTACGGCGCCGGCCACGCGCGGATCGCCCACTACCTCGGCATCCCGTTCGTCCTCGGCGCCGGCGAGCTGACGGTCTTCCTCCTCGCCGGTCTCGGCGCCGCGATCGGGTTCCTCTGGTTCAACTGCCATCCCGCCGAGGTCTTCATGGGGGACTGCGGCTCGATGGCGCTCGGCGGCGCCCTCGGCGCGACGGCGGTCCTCGCCAAGCAGGAGATCCTGCTCGTCCTCGTCGGCGGGCTGTTCGTGATGGAGGCGCTCTCGGTCATCGCCCAGGTCGCCTCGTTCAAGCTGACCGGCAAGCGGGTCCTGCGCATGGCCCCGCTGCACCACCACTTCGAACTCGGCGGCTGGCCGGAGACGAAGGTGGTCATCCGCTTTTGGATCCTGGCCGTTTTGTTCGCGCTCAGCGCGGTGGCCACGCTGAAGCTGCGCTGAGGAGAAGGACGATGGAGCGGAGCGCGAGGATGGAACGTTGAGTCCGGAAGCGGAGCGGCTGCGCGGCAAGACCGTGCTCGTCGTCGGCCTCGGGCGTTCCGGCCTGGCCGCGGCGCGGCGCCTCCTCTCGTGGGGGGCGAAGGTCGTCGCCGTGGACCGCGCGCCGCTGGAGAAGCTGCCGCGCGAAGTGCAGCTCCTCGGCTCGGCGGGCGTGCAGCTCAGCTGCGGCGCCCACGACCCCGCGCTCTTCGCCGCCGCCGACCTGATCGTCCTCGCCCCCGGCGTGCCGACCGACCTGCCGGAGCTCGCCGCGGCGCGGAAGCGCGGCGTCGTGATCTGCTCCGAGATCGACCTCGTCGCGCCGATCGTCGGCGGGCGGGTGATCGCGGTCACGGGAAGCAACGGCAAGAGCACGACGACCGCGCTCGCCGCGGCGATGCTCGGCGCCGCGGGACGCGAAGGGGTGCCCTGCGCCAACTTCGGCGTGCCGTTCTGCGACGCGGCGCAGGGGGACCACCCCGGCCGCTGGTACGCCGCCGAGCTGTCGAGCTTCCAGCTGGAGATCACGCACGAGCTGACCGCCTCGGCCGCCGTGCTGCTCAACGTGCAGGCCGACCATCTCGACCGGCACGGCTCGTTCGCCGCCTACCGCGCGGCGAAGGAGCTGATCGCGGACCTGCGCCGTCCCGGCGCGCCGCTCGTGCTCTGCGTGGACGACCCGCTCGTCGCCGAGTTCGCGGCGCGCGCCGAAGGGCCGGTCCTCGAGGTCTCGGCCCGGCGCGAGGTGAACGCCGGCGGCTGCGTCGTCGGCGACCGCCTCCTGCTGCGCGTCGGCGGCCGCGAGGAGACGCTCGCGACGTGCGCCGAGCTGCCGATCCCCGGCCGCCACAACCGGATCAACATCCTCGCCGCCGCGGCCGCCTGCCGCGCCGTCGGCGCGCCGCTGGAGGCGGTCCGCAAGGCGACGCTGGCCTTCAAGGCGCTGCCGCACCGGCTGCAGGAAGCGGCGCAGGTCGGCGGCGTGCGCTACGTGGACGACTCCAAGGCGACGAACGTCGGCTCCGTGCTGGAGGCGCTCTCCGCGGTGCGGGAGACGATCCGCCCCGGCGCGCGGATCCACGTGCTGCTCGGCGGCCGCGACAAGGACTCCGACTTCGCGCCGCTCGCCGCCGCGCTCGCCGAGGCGGGCGCCGCGGCGCTGACCTTCGGCGAGGCCGGGCCGGTCGTCGCCGCCGCGCTGGAGCGGGCCGGGTTCGGCGACGTCCGCCGCGCGGCGTCGATGGAGGACGCCGCCCGCGCCGCGCGCGACGCGGCGCGCGTCGGCGACGTCGTGCTCCTCTCCCCCGCCTGCGCCTCGTTCGACGCCTTCAACGGCTACGCCGCCCGCGGCGCCGCCTTCGCCGCGCTCGTGCGCGGCTTCGCCGAGGAGGGCGCCTGATGGCCGTCGCCGTGCAGGAGCCGTCGCGCCTCCGCTGGCCCGACCTGACGATCATGGTCCTGGCGATCATCCTCGCCGTGGCCGGGGTCGTGGTCTCCGGCTCGGCGCGCGTCTTCACGGAGGCGGTGAACGCCCGCGGCCTGCTTCCCGGCGGCATCGTCCGCTCGTTCGTCCATCTCGGCCTCGGCGTGCTGGTGATGATCCTGACGATGCTCCCCGACTACCGGCGCTTCGCCCGCGGCGGCCTCGCCTGGACGATGCTGATCGGCATCTGCTTCCTGCTGGTCCTCGCGCTGGTCTGCCCGGCCGTCGGGAACACGCACCGCTGGATCCACATCGGCCGCTTCAGCCTCCAGCCGTCGGAGCCGGCGAAGGCGGTCCTCGTGCTGCTCGTCGCGGCGACGATCGCCCACGCCGACCGCGAGATCGAGACGGTGCGCGGGCTCGTCCGGCCGCTCGCGGTGGCCGGCGTGATCGGCGGCCTCGTGCTGGTCGGCAAGGACCTCGGCACGCCGGTGCTGATGTTCCTCACGACGATCATCCTCTGCCTCGCCGCCGGCGCGCGGTTCAAGCACATCGGCACGCTGCTCGGCGCGGGGCTCCTCGGCGGGATCGGCGCGGTGATCCTCGAGCCGTACCGCGTCGGCCGCGTGATGGGCTTCACCAAGGCGCTCGGCTTCTCCCCCGAGGGGATGAGCGAGATCCCCTACCAGCTGCGGCAGTCGCTGCTCGCGATCGGCTCGGGCGGCGTCGCCGGGAAGGGCTTCGGGGCCTCGACGCAGAAGGCGTTCTTCCTCCCCGAGGCGGACAACGACTTCATCTTCGCCGTGATCGCCGAGGAGCTGGGGCTGTTCGTCGCGCTGGCGTTGATCGCCGCCTTCCTCATCCTCGCCTGGCGCGGCCTCAAGGTCGCCGACGACGCGCAGGACGAGCTCGGCCGGCTGATCGCGATCGGCGCGACCTGGATGCTCTCCGGCCAGGCGCTCTGCCACATGGGGGTCGTCGCCGGGATCCTGCCGACGAAGGGACTGACGCTGCCGTTCTTCTCCACCGGCGGCTGGTCGCTGATCGTCTCCTGCGCGATGGCCGGCCTGCTGCTCAACGTCTCGCTGCGCCGGAGGCCGTATGGCTGCTGAGCGCGCGATCGTCTTCGCCGGCGGCGGCACGGGGGGGCACGTCTTCCCCGGCCTCGCGGTGGCGCGCGAACTGCGGCGCCGCGACCCGGCGCGCCCTCTGGAGTGGATCGGCGCGATCGGCGGGCTCGAGGAGCGGCTGGTGCCGCAGGACGGCTTCCCGCTGCTCGCGCTGCGCCTCTCGGGGATGGCGCGCCTCGGCGCCGCGGCGCGGATCGCCGCCGCCGCGCGCGCGACGATCGCCACGCTGCGCCTCGGCGCGCGGTTCGCGCGGCGCCGTCCGCTGCTTCTCGTGGGCGTCGGCGGCTTCGCCTCCGGCCCCGCGCTTCTCGCCGGCCGGCTGCTCGGCACGCCGACGATGATCCTCGAGCAGAACGCGGTGGCCGGGGCGACGAACCGCTGGCTGTCGCGCTTCGCCGACGCCGCCGCGGCGGCCTTCGCCGAGAGCGCGGGCGACCTGAAGTGCCGCGTCGTCGTCACCGGCAACCCGGTGCGGGACGACGTCGCCGCGATCCCGCCGCGCGCCGAAGGGCCGGCGCGGCTGGTCCTCGGCTTCGGCGGCAGCCGCGGCGCCCGCGCGCTCGACGAGGCGTGGATCGGCGCCCTGCCGCTGCTCAAGGACTCCGGCCTGCGCTTCGCGCTGCAGACCGGCGCCGACGACCGGGACAAGGTCGCCGCCGCCGCGCGCGAAGCGGGCGTGGACGCGGACGTGCGGCCGTTCTTCGACGACATGCCGGCCCGCCTCGCCGCGGCCGACCTCGTCGTCGCCCGCGCCGGGGCCACCACCGTCGCCGAACTCGCCGCGGCCGGGCGCCCGTCGCTGCTCGTGCCGTTCCCGTTCGCGGCGAACGACCACCAGAAGGCCAACGCGGAGGCGTTCGCGGCGCGCGGCGCGGCGATCGCCCTCGACCAGCGCGAGCTGACGCCGGAGCGCCTCGCCGCCGAAGTCGGCGCCCTGGCCCGCGATCCGTCCCGTCTCGCCGCGATGGCGGCCGCCGCCCGCGCCGCGGCCCATCCCGACGCCGCCGCCCGCGCCGCCGACCTCGCCGAGGAGCTGGCCCGGGGGAGGAAGCGCCCATGAAGCTCGGACGTGTCCGCCGGATCCACTTCGTCGGCGTCGGCGGCTCCGGCATGTGCGGCATCGCCGAGGTGCTGCTCAACCTCGGCTACGTCGTGACCGGCTCCGACGCCCACGAGAACGACGCCACGAAGCGGCTCGCCGCCCTCGGCGCCCGCGTCGTCGCGGGGCACGATCCGGCGCTGGTGCACGGCGCCGACGTCGTCGTGCTCAGCACCGCGATTCCGGAGTCGAACCCGGAGCGGCAGGAGGCGCTGCGGCTGCGCGTGCCGGTGATCCCGCGCGCCGAGATGCTCGGCGAGCTGATGCGGATGAAGCACTCCGCCGCCGTCGCCGGCTCGCACGGCAAGACGTCCACGACCTCGATGATCGCCACGGTGCTGACCCGCTGCGGCCTCGACCCGACGATCGTGATCGGCGGGCGGCTCTCGATCCTCGGCAGCAACGCGCGGCTCGGCCAGAGCGATCTGCTCGTCGCCGAGGCGGACGAGAGCGACGGCTCGTTCCTGCGGCTCTTCCCGACGTGGGCCGTGGTCACGGGGATCGACCGCGAGCATATGAACCACTACGGCGACTTCGAGCGGCTGAAGGACGCCTTCGTCCAGTTCTGCGGCAAGGTGCCGTTCTACGGCGCGGTCGTCGCCTGCCTCGACGACGACGGCGTGCGCTCGATCCTCCCCCGCCTCGACCGGCGCGTCGTCACCTACGGCCTGACGACGCAGGCCGACCTGCGGGCGACGGAGATCGTCGGCGAGGGGTTCAGCACGACGTTCCAGGTGCGGCGCGGCGACGAGGCGATCGCCCCGGTGCGGCTGGCGACGCCGGGCCGGCACCAGGTCCGCAACGCGCTCGCCGCGCTCGGCGTGGCCGACGAGCTGGGGCTCTCGCTGAAGGTCGCCGCCGCGGCGCTCGAGGACTTCCCCGGCGCCGACCGGCGGATGCACCGCAAGGGCGAGGCGAACGGCGTGCTGGTCGTGGACGACTACGGCCACCACCCGCGGGAGATCCAGGCGACGCTGCGCGCGCTGCGCGAGGCGGTCGGGGAGCGGCGGATCGTCGTCCTCTTCCAGCCGCACCGCTACACGCGCCTCGCCGACCTGTTCGACGACTTCGCCGGCAGCTTCATGGACGCCAACGAGGTCGTGCTCGCCGACGTCTACCCCGCCGGCGAGCGGCCGATCGAGGGGGCGACGAGCGAGGCGCTGGCCGCCGCGCTCGCCGGCCGCGGGCATCGCCACGTCCGCGCCGCCGGCCCGCTCCCCGAGGCGGTGAAGGCCCTCGTCGCGTCGCTGCGGCCGGGCGACGTGGCGCTGACGCTGGGCGCGGGCAACGTCGGGCGCGCGGGCGAGGAGATCCTCGCCGCGCTCGGCGGCGCGCCGCGGGGAAACGAGGGGAAGTGACGATGGACGCGGGCGCTCAGTACCGACAACTCGCCGCCGATCTCGGCGTGCGCGTCGCGGAGCGCGCCCCGCTGGCCCCGTACACCTGGATCAAGATCGGCGGGCCGGCCGAGTTCGTCTTCTTCCCCGACGCGCCGGAGAAGGCGGCGCGGCTCGCCGCGGAGCTGGCGCGGCTGCCGCTGCCGGTGAAGTTCCTCGGCGCGGGCAGCAACCTGCTCGTCGCCGACGAGGGGATCAAGGCCGCCGTCGTGGCGACGGCCGACCTGCGCGGCGACGTCGAGGAGCTCCCGGGCGAGATGGTCGTAGCGCCGGCCGGGGCGCCGGTGCCGGGGCTCGCGCGCTGGGCCCGGCGGCGCGGCCTCGCCGGCCTCGAGTTCGCCGAGGGGATTCCGGCGCTGCTCGGCGGCGCGCTCAAGATGAACGCCGGCGCGCACGGCTCGAGCTTCGGCGCCGTGGCGCGCGAGCTGCTCGTCGCCGACGCGGCGGGCGTCGTCGCGCGGCGCGCGGTCGCCGAAGGGGACTTCGGCTACCGGGCGAGCGTCGTCGGCCGCGAGCGGCTGCTGGCGCTCGGCGCGACGCTCGCGCTGCGGCGCGACGATCCGCCGGCGATCGAGGCGCGGGCGCTGGAGTACCGCCGCCGCCGCCAGGCGACGCAGCCGGTGCGCGAGCGTTCGGCGGGCTGCGTCTTCGCCAACTACCCCGGCCTGCCCGCGGGGAAGCTGATCGACGACCTCGGCCTCAAGGGGACCGCGGTCGGCGACGCCGAGGTTTCGCGGCTCCACGGCAACTTCATCGTCAACCGCGGCGCCGCGCGCGCCGCGGACGTGCTGGCGCTGATCGACCTGCTGACCGCGCGGATGACCGCCGCGGTCGGCGAGCCGCCGCGGCTCGAGGTCGAGGTGTGGAGGGACGAGCCGTGACCGCCGAGCTCGGAGCCATCCGCCGCCAGCGCAAGGGGAAGCGCCGCGCGCCGGCCCGCCGGCCGCGCTGGCTCGTCGCGCTCGGCTTCTGCGGCCTCGCCGCGGGGCTCGTCGGCGCGGCGCTGATCGCGCGCGAGGCGGCGCTCTCGCCGTGGCTGCGGGTGCGGGCGATCGACGTGCGCGGCACGCAGCGGCTGACGCAGGACGACTTCCGCCCGCTGCTCGTCCGCAACGTCGGCCAGCCGATCCTGCTGCTCGACCTCGAGGACACGCGGCGCCAGGTGGCGCGGATCCCCGGCGTGCGCGAGGCGCGGCTGGCCCGCCGCCTCCCCGACCGGCTCGAGGCGGTGGTGCGCGAGCGCCGCGCGGTCGGGCGGGCCTCGATCGCCGGGCGCGACTGCCTGGTCGACGACGAAGGGGCGATCTTCAGCTCGGCGCGGCCGCTTCCCGGCGACGCGCAGCTCCCCGAGCTGCGCGGCCTCGTCACCCTCTCCGGCTCGGCGCGGCTCGACGCCGCCGACCTGCCGGCGGTGCAGGCCGTGCTCGCGCTGGAGAAGGCGATCGGCGGCGCGCCGCCGGACGGCACGACGATCGACCTGACGCCGAAGGACCGCATCGTGATGCGGCCCGGCAAGGACGCCCCGGCGCTCTGGCTCGACCGCGCCGATCCGGGAAAGAACCTCAAGACCTTGTTCGCGATGAAGGACCGCGTCGCGTCCGCCGCGCCGGGAGGCTCGGTGGACCTGCGCTTCGAGCACCGCCTCACGATCGTTCCCGCGCCGGACGCCCCCGGGGACGCGACGCAAACGGAGTGACGCATGGCCAAGAATCCTGAAATGATCGCCGCGATCGACCTCGGCACGCACCGCTGCCGCTGCGTCGTCGCCGAAATCGCCGGCCCGGAGCGGCTGGAGCTGCTCGGCGTCGGCGAGAAGCGGACCGAAGGGATCCGCAAGGGCGTGATCGTCAACCTCGAGGCGCTGATCGGCTCGATCAAGGGGGCGATCGGCGAGGCGGAGCAGACCTCGGGCCGCCAGATCGAGTCGCTCGTCGCGACGATCCCCGCCGCGCAGGCGCGCTCGTTCACCTCGCGCGGCGTGGTCAAGGTCGCGGGGCGCGACGCCATCGTCTCCCGCAAGGACCTGGAGAAGGTTCTGGAGACGGTCCGCGCGGTGCAGATCCCCTCGGGCCAGACGATCCTCCACACGCTGCCGCAGGAGTACACGCTCGACGGGCAGGAGGGGATCCAGGATCCGGTCGGGATGACCGGCTCGCGGCTCGAGGCCTCGGTGCACGTCGTGACGGTGCCGCAGCAGACGGCGCAGCACGTCGTGACGGCGCTCAACCGCGCCCCGGTCGGCGTGAGCACGCTCGTCTTCCCGCTGCTCGCCGCGGCCGAGGCGGCGCTGACCGCCGAGGAGAAGGACCAGGGGGTCTTCCTGATCGACGTCGGCGGCGGGACGACCGACGTCGCGCTCTTCGAGCGCGGCGCGCTCTGGTACACCGGCTCGATCCCGATCGCCGGCGACCTGGTCACGAACGACATCTCGATCGGCCTGCGCACGCCGGCGCCGTCGGCGGAGACGATCAAGCAGCAGTTCGCGCGGGCGACGCCGCTCGCCGACGAGGAGGCGACGTCGATCGAGATTCCCTCGGTCGGCGGCGCCGGTCCGCGCCTCGTGCCGAACTCGGTGCTGGCGCAGATCGTCGGGCCGCGGGTGCAGGAGATCTTCGAGAAGGTGCGCGGCGGAATCGACCGCTTCGGCCTCGGGGGCCGGGCGCGCGCCGGCGCGGTGCTGGTCGGCGGGACGGCGGAGCTGGAGGGGATCCTCGACGTCGCGGAGCAGAAGCTGGGCATGGCGGTCCGCACGGGCGCGCCGGAGGGGGTGGACGGGCTGGACGACGAGACCCGCAAGCCTTCCTTCGCCACGCCGATCGGGCTGGCGCTGTGGGAGCTGCGCTGCGGACGGCGCGAACGCGCCGAGTCGCGCGAGCGCGGCGGCGGGCTGTTCGGCGGGATGCGCCGGGGCGCGCGCCGCGTGAAGAACTTCTTCGGGCAGATGTTCTGAAGTCTGAATGATGGACAGGATCGAAACGCCTTCGGATGCGGGAGAGAAGGACATGAGCGAAACCAAGAAAGCCGGCGCGAAGCTGAGGTTCACGCTGGACGACATGCACGAGGCGCTGCCGGACAGCGTCGTCGCGGCGGAGCGCCCGTTGGGCGCCGTGATCAAGGTGGTCGGGGTCGGCGGCGGCGGCAACAACGCCGTCAACCGGATGGTGGCCGCGGGGGTGCAGGGCGTCGAGTTCATCGCCGTCAACACCGACGCGCAGTCGCTGGCGGTGAGCCGCGCCGACGCGACGATCCAGGTCGGGCAGAAGCTGACGCGCGGCCTCGGCACCGGCGGCGACCCGACGGTCGGGCGCGAGTCGGCCGAGGAGGACCGCCAGCGGCTCGTCGACGCGCTCGCCGGCGCCGACATGATCTTCATCACCACCGGCCTCGGCGGCGGGACCGGCACCGGCGCCTCGCCGGTCGTCGCGCAGATCGCCGCGGAGCAGGGGGCGCTGGTCGTCGCCGTCGTCACCAAGCCGTTCGCCTTCGAGGGGCGCAAGCGCGGCCAGTCGGCCAACGCGGGGCTCGAGGAGCTGAAGCGGTCGGTCGACACGGTGATCACGATCCCCAACGACAAGCTGCTGGCCACCGTGGACCGCAACACGACGATCGACCAGGCGTTCACCGCCGCCGACGACGTGCTGCGCCAGGCCGTGCAGGGGATCTCCGACCTCATCCTCACCACCGGCGAGATCAACCGCGACTTCGCCGACGTGCGCACGGTGATGAAGGGAATGGGGATGGCCCTGATGGGCACCGGCGTCGCCGACGGCGAGAACCGCGCGGTCGAGGCGGCGCAGCAGGCGATCAGCTCGCCGCTGCTCGAGGACGCGACGATCCAGGGCGCGAAGGGCGTGATCTTCAACATCACCGGCGGCGACGACCTGTCGCTGATCGAGGTCTCCGAGGCGGCGCAGATCATCCAGGAGTCGGCCGACCCGGACGCCACGATCATGTGGGGCTACGTGCGCAAGAAGGAGATGACCGGGAAGGTGAAGGTCACGGTCATCGCCACCGGGTTCCGCTCCGAGGAGCGCCCGCGCGCGCAGCGCGCCGACGCCTGGCAGGACGCGGACCGCAACCGCTGGCTCGAGGAACGCGAGCGGCTGCTCGGCCCGATGACCGACGCCCCCGCCGCGGCCGCGGCCGCCCCGGCGGCGCCGAGCCCGCTGATCCCGCAGGCGCGCCCCTCGCTGCTCGAGGACGCGACCCTCTTCGGCGGCGACGACAACCAGCTCCCGCACATCGACGTGGATCCCGAACAGCGCAACGACTACGAGATCCCGGCGTTCCTGCGGCGGGCGCAGGACTGACCCGCGGATGAAGTCGGCGCTCAGCCGCGTGCGGCGGGCGTTGCTCGTCGCCGACGACGCGGAACGGCTCGCGCCGCTCCGCGCCGCGTGCAAGGCGTGCGCCGACGAGGTCGCCGTCGTCGAAGTGGACGACGACGCGACCGCCGTGGTCCTGGCGCGGGCGCAGCTGTTCGACGTCGTGCTCGCCCACGCGGCCTCGCGCCGCGTGGACCTGCCGGCGCTGCTCGGCGCGCTCGCGGCCGAGGGCGGCGGCGAAGGCCGGACGCCGGTGCTCGTGGTGGCCGAGGGGCGCGATCCCGCCGCGCTCCCCGGCTGGCTCGACGCCGGCGCCGCGGACGTCGCCGCGCCCGAACCGATGGAGCTCGCCGCGCGGCTCGCCGCGGCGCTGCGCCGGCGCGACCGGCGCGAGCGCGCGGAGCGCGAGCTCTGGGAGCTGCGCCGCGCGAACGAACGGCTCTCCGCGCTGGCGGTGACCGACGACCTCACCGGACTGGTCAACGCGCGCCGCTTCCGCGAGCGGCTGGAGGAGGAGTACGCGCGCGCCGACCGCTACCGGACCCACCTCTCGCTGGTCATGTCCGACCTCGACGGCTTCAAGCTCGTCAACGACGTGCACGGCCACCCCGCGGGGGACCGGATCCTCGCCCAGATCGGCCAGCGCCTGCGGGCGCACGCCCGCGCGACCGACATCGTCGCCCGCTACGGCGGGGACGAGTTCGCGCTGCTCCTGCCGCACGCCGCGCTGGCGGACGCGACGACGTTCGCCCGGCGCGTCCGCGCGCGGCTGGCCGACGCCCCGCTGCTCCTCGCCGACGGGCGGCACGCCGGCGTCGGGCTGAGCTGCGGCGTGGCGTCGGTGATGGAGACCCCCGGCGTCGGAAGCGCGGCCGACCTGCTCGAGGCCGCGGACGCCGCGCTCTACGAAGCGAAGAAATCGACCGGCGACGGAAAGGTCGCCGCCGCGACGCGCGCCGCGCGCGCCCCCGCCGCCGCCTGCGGCGCGGGAGCCGCGCTCCGCGCGCGCGAGGAAGGAGCTTCCTGAGGGGGAAGGGACCGGCGGGACGAACGCACCACCATCCCGCCACCAAAGGCGCATGTCGCGCCCCGGCCGGCCTCCCGACCGGCCGCGAACCCACTTCCCAACACCCGCCGCCCTCCCCCTCAGGCGTTTCACGGTGAAGCCGAGCCTGTTGCGCCCGCCGCGGGCGGCCGGCGCCGCGCGTCTGTCCGGACGGTGTCCGGACGTTCCGTCCGCCGGCGGACGAAGCCGGCGCGGGCGGCCTCCGTCCCCCGCGGCCAACCCGTTCGCCCGCCGGACGTTGCGCGCCCGCCCGCCCCGCGGCCCGGTTCTTGCGTCATCCCTCCGCGTGAAACGCCCCGAGACCGTCCCCTGCACCTTCTTCGACGAGCCCCGGCCCGCCGATCCGGCCTGGACGCCGCCTTACTGCCCGTGGGACCCCTGCCCCTCCTG
>JAJFTU010000085.1 GCA_021372775.1 bacterium
GGCGGGGCGATCGCCCGCCGCTGGAACTTCCCGGCGCCGGTCACCGAGGCGATCGAGCGCCACCACGACTACCCGCTCGCGGCCGGCTCGCCGATCCTCGACGCCGTCGTCGCCGCCAACTACGTCGCCAAGACGATCGGCGTCGGGCTCGGCGCGGAGGGGCTGAACATGAAGATCGACAACAGCTGCCTCAAGCGGCTGGGACTCGACTTCGAGGGGTTCTGCCGGCTCTGCGCGAAGACCGCCGCGCGGATGGCCGAACTGCGCAAGGCCTACGGCCTGTCCTGAAGCTTGGCGCGCCGCAGCCCCGAGACGCGCGCGAGGACCGCGCCGATCAGGACGATCTGCGCGTAGACGAACGCCGCCAGCATGACGATCGTCAACGACACCGTCGCCCCGTAGACCGTCGCCACGTCGAAGTGGGAGAGGTAGGCGGCCAGCGCCGTCTTCGACGCCGTCAGCAGCAACGCCGCCCAGAGCGCGCCGACCAAGGCGTCGCGCCACGGCACCCGCACGTCGGGGAGCACCTTGTAGGCGAATGCGGCGAGCCCGCCGGCGATCAGGAACGACGCCGCGAAGTCCACGATTTGGACGAGCCTCTTCGGCCCGGGCAGCAGTTCGGGGGCGGCGCGGCCGAGCGCGGAGAAGGCCGCGGTCAGCGCGTGGGCGGCGAGGATCAGCACGACGACGGCGACGACCAGCGCCAGCGCCGCGGCCCGCTCGACGATGAAGTGCGTCACCGGATGCCGGCGCGGCGCGACCCCCCAGATGATGTTGAGGCTCTTCTTGAGGTGCGAGAAGACGAGGACCGCGCCCCAGAGCAGCAGCACCAGCGTCGTCGTCGTTCCGATCACCGTCGTGCGGAAGAGGCGGATCTCCAGCAGAAACTGGCTGATCGGGCGCGCGCCGTGCTCGCCGAGCAGGTCCTGGGCGTGCGCGACGAGCTCCGCCCGCGCCTGGTCCTCGCCGAGCAGCTCGCCCATCACGGCGAGGACGATGCCGAAGAGGGGGAAGAGCGAGACCAGCGCGTAGTACGCCAGCGCGGCGCTGAGGTGCGTTCCCCGGACGTTGCGCCACAGGGCCCACACCTCGGCGAACCAGCCGGCGAACCGGCGTCGCGCGCGCCGGGATCTCCGGCGCAGTTGGCGGCGGGTCATGATGCAACAGTCTGCACCAAAGCCGCGCCGCGGTCAGGGCCGGAGGTCAGTGCTGCGCCTCCGGCCGCCGTTCCGCGCCCTTCGCCGCGGCCGCGCCGGCCAGCCCCGCCAGCGGCCCTTCCCGCTCCACGTCGGCGAGGGTCACCCGCGCCCGCAGCAGCTCGAGCGACGCCGCGTCGATGAACGGGGCGGGCGGGAGCCGCCGCCAGCCGGACGGAATGCGCCGGCCGACTTCCGTCTCCACCAGCCGGGAAACGAAGAGGGCGCCCGCGCCGCGGATCTGGGAGACGGCGCGGTCGATCCCCGTCGGGTCGCAGAAGCGGATCCGCTCGATGATGTTGGCCGGGACCTCCAGCCGCGCGAGCATCCGCTTGATGTACGGCTCGAAGCGGAGATCGCGCACGACGAAGAGGACCGGCCCGAGGCGCGCCTGCCGCACCGCGGCGTTGGCGAGGGCCGGATCGACGGCCACGCCGTAGACCGGCGGCCCGTCGGCGCCGATGATCTTCCGCGCCTCCTGCACGGTGTCGTCGGTGGCGACGAGGCCGTGGAACGAGGCGACCGGCGGGTGCTCCGGCCCGGTCAGGCTCTCGATGAGCATCGGCCGGACGATCGCCCCCAGCGCGGCTTCGACGTCCCGGGCGACGAGCCCGAGCTGCTCCCAGTTCTCCCCGAGGACGCCGATCCGGACGTGGTGCAGCCGGCGTTCGGCCATCCGCTGGAGGAAGCGCGCGAAGGCGGCCGGGTCGAGCCCCAGCGCCTTGGCGTCGTCGAGGGCGCGCTCGACCGCGGCGAGCAGGCGGGGCGCCTCGGGGGCCGCGGCGGCGGCCGCGCCGCGGGGCGTCGGGGCGAGATAGGTGCCGCTTCCGGGGCGCGCCACCAGCAGCCCTTCCGCCGCCAACCGCACGTAGGCCCGGTGGACCGTCTTCCGGTCCAGCCCGGTGAGCTGCGCCATGCGCCTCACGGAGGGGACGCGCTGGCCCGGCTGCAGCCTGGCGACGTGGAGGTCGGTCATCAGGTGCTCGCGCACCCGGGACGTTCCGATCGTGTCGGCGGGGCGCGGCTCGCGGATCGACATGAAGCCTCCTTGCGTCCATCGCGGCCGTCGGCCGCGGCTGGAAATATACTTCGACGCTCGGGACGGTTAACCAGTTCCGCGGCGCCGCGCGCGGAACAGTCCGGCCCGGGAGGTCCGGCCGCTGGTATCCTTTCCGAACGCCCCAACATCCGTCAGGAGGAGACATGAACGACGAGACGAAGAAGGCCGTGCTCGAAGCCGTCAAGACGGCGATCATCACCGAGCTGCGCGGTCTGGAGATCTACGCCGCCGCCGCCGAACGGACCACGGATGCAAGCGCCAAGCTGATGTTCCAGAGCCTCGCGGACGACGAACGCCTGCACAAGGAGTTCCTCGAGAAAAACTACCGCAGCGTGTTGCAGGAGGGGGTCTGGGCCGTCCCGGCGACGCCGCAGAACCTCACCCCGCTCGACCATTCCGACATCGTCACCCCGGAGTTCCTCAAGCGGGTCAAGGGCGGCTCTTTCGAAATGGCGGTCATCGCCGCCGGCGTCGAACTCGAACGCTCGGCGATCGAGTACTACCGCGCCGCCGCCGAAGCCTGCCCGGACGAGACCGTGGCCGCGACGTTCCGCTTCCTGTCCGACTGGGAAAAGGGACACCTCGAGTCGCTGTCCGAGCTCGAGCTGCGAATGCGCGACCAGTACTTCGCGGATCTGGGCTTCAGTCCGTTCTGACCGCGGCCGTCCGCGGCCGCGGAACTCGAAGGGGGCGCCGCCCGTCGGCGCCCTCTTCACCGACCGAACCGAGAGGGAGCCGAAATGAAGTCGTGGTTGATCGTCGCGCTCGTCGCCGCCGCCGCCTCGCCGGCCGTCGCGGAGGGTCCAGCCTTGAAGGTCGTTCCGGACATCGTTCAGCGCCGCGCGCAGTTCGCGGTCAAGCCGCTCTCGGCCGATCTCTCGAAACTCGGCCCCGGCGACCGCGAGGCGCTCGCCCACGTCGTCGCGGCGGCGAAGCTGCTGCACCCGATCTTCCTCGAACAGATCTGGCCGGACAACGCGGCGTTCGCCAAGCAGGTCGCGGCGCTCGACGGCCCTCTCGCGGCCGCCGCCAAGGACTACTACCGGATCATGGGCGGGCCGTGGGACAAGCTGCGGGACGACGCGCCGTTCGTCGGCGACGTCCGGCGCGCTCCCGGCGCCGGCTTCTACTCTCCGGGGACGACGAAGGCCGAGGTCGAAGAGTGGCTGGCCGAGCACCCGTGGGACCAGGCGCGGATCGCCTCGCCGACGCGGGTCGTCCTGCGCCGCGACGGCGGGCGGATCGGGACCGAGCGGTACGGCCGCGTCTACAAGGACGAACTGGTCCGCGTCGCCGCCGAGCTCGAAACCGCCTCCAAGCTGGCCGACGACAAGAACCTCGCCAAGTTCCTCCATCTTCGCGCGCTGGCGCTGACGAGCGACGACTACTTCGTCTCCGACCTGGCGTGGATGGACCTGAACGGCGCGCTCGAAGTCGTGCTCGGGCCGTACGAGACGTACAACGACGGGCTGTTCGGATACAAGGCCGCGTACGAGGCGTTCGTCTGCGTCGTCTCCGCCGAGGACTCCGCGGCGCTGACGCGGTTCAAGGAAGAGCTGCCGGCGCTGGAGCGCGGCCTGCCGATTCCGGACGAGCACAAGAACCTCGCCCGCGGCTCGTCCTCGCCGATCCGCGTCGCCGACCTCGTCTTCAGCGCCGGCGACGCGCGGGTCGGCGTCCAGACGATCGCCTTCAACCTGCCGAACGACGAGCGGGTGCGCGAGGCGAAGGGCTCGAAGAAGGTGCTGCTGAAGAACCTGATGCGCGCCAAGTACGAGGCGATCCTCGAGCCGATCGCGCGCCTCTCGCTCCCCGCCGCCGACGCGGGGAAGATCAGCTTCGACAGCTACTTCGACTTCGTGCTGTGGCACGAGATGTCGCACGGCCTCGGCCCCGGCCGGATCAAGGTCGAGGGGACGGCGGCCGAGGCGGCCCCCGCCGCGGCGCCCAAGAAGAAGAGAATCGCGCGCGAGTCGTCGGGCGGGTGGACGCAGTCCGAAGAGACCGCCTTCGCCAAGAGCGGGGTGGCCACGGAAGGGATCCGCGAACGGGCGCCCGAGAAGGCCGAGGAGGCGCCGAAGCCGGAAGAACAGAAGGCCGCGCCGAAGGCGGAGGAGCCGAAGGCCGCGCCGACGCCGGGGGGCCGCGAGACCGAGGCCCGCGTCGAGCTGAAGGAGCTCTATCCGACGATCGAGGAGGCGAAGGCCGACTCGCTCGGCGTCTACAACCTCTACGCGCTGGCCGACAAGGGGCTGGTCAAGAAGGAGGTCGTCGAGGCGCTTCCGTGGACCTACGTCGCCGGCCTTTTCCGCACCGCGCGCTTCGGCGCGGGGGACGCGCACGGTCTCGGCGTGATGATCCAGACCAACTACCTTCTCGCCCGCGGCGGGATCGAGATCACGCCGGAAGGACGGTTCCGCCCGAACGCGGCCAAGTTCCGCCAAGCGATCGCCGACCTCGCGCACGACCTGCTGATGCTCGAGGCGAAGGGCGACTACGCCGGCGCGCAGCGGATGGCGAAGGAATTCGGCGGCGTGCCGGCGGCGATGCAGAAGCTCGTGGACGGCTTCGCCGGGTTGCCGGTGGATATCGACCCCCACTTCCCGCTGTTCGAGAAGCGCTGAACGACGCGGTTTCCGACGGGGCGGGGCGCGCGGCGTCCCGCCCGCGCCGCCCCGCCGCCCGCGCGGCGGGGTTATCTTTTTCGGGCCCCAAGGAAGGAGAGGACGATGGCGGTCGGCACCGTGTACCTCGTGGACGGGACGTACACCGTCTTCCGCGCCTACTACGCGCTGACCCGCCTCACCGCCCCCGACGGGACGCCGACCAACGCCGTCTTCGGCTTCGTCAACCAGCTGCGCAAGATCGTGCGCGAGCGGACGCCCGCACATTTCGGCGTCGCCTTCGACCTCGAGGGGCCGACGCTGCGCGAAGAGAAGTACGCGGAGTACAAGGCCAACCGGCCGGCGCCGCCGGAGGATCTCGCGCCGCAGTTCGCGTTGGCGATGGAGGCGGCGCGGCTGCTCGGCTGGCCGGTCCTCGCCGCGCCGGGATTCGAGGCCGACGACGTGCTCGGCACGCTGGCGCGCAAGGCGCGCGCGGCGGGGCTCGAGGTCGTGATCGTCACGTCGGACAAGGACCTCTACCAGCTCGTCGGCGAAGGCGTCCGTGTGCTCAACCTCGCCAAGGACGAGCGGATCCTCGACGCCGAAGGGGTGCGCGAGATCTTCGGCGCGCCGCCGGAGCGGGTCGTGGACGTTCTCGCGCTGATGGGGGACGCGGTGGACAACGTCCCCGGCGTTCCCGGGGTCGGGGAGAAGACGGCCAAGGCGCTCGTCGGCCGCTACGGACGCGTCTCGACGGTCCTGAGCCGCGCCCGGCTCTTCGCGCAACTTTGGGCGGCGCGCGAGGCGGGGCTCGCCGCGCTCGACGCGGGCGAGGCGCCGGCGCTCGAAGACCTGCACGCGGCGGCGATCGCGCTGGCGGCGGGGGAGCGCGCGGTCGGAGGGGAGGACGACGAGACCGCGCGCCGCTTCGCCGCGCTCGCCGAGCTCGACTCCGCGGCGCCGCCGAAGACGCTGCGCAAGGCGCTGGCCGACCTCGACAAGAAGACGCAGAGCAAAGTCTGGCTCTCGATCGACGCCCACGCCGACGACGCGCTCCTCTCGCTCGATCTGGCGACGATCCGCACCGACGCGCCGGTCGATCTCGACCTCGAGGCGATGCGCCCCGGCTGCCCCGACGCCGCCGCGGCCGCGTCGTTCTTCAGAACGCTCGGCTTCCGGCAGCTCTCCGCCGAGCTCGAAGCGGGGGAGGCGGGCGCGCCGGCGTCCGCGGCGCCCGCGGACGGAGGCGCCCCCGCGCGCGACGCCGCGAAGGACGGCGCGGGCGCGGCGAAACGCGGCGCGGCGGCGCCGTCCGGCCCGACCCTCTTCGACGTCCCGGAGGAGACGCGGATCGAGTTCGCGCCCGCGGGCGCCGCGATCGCCGCCGCGCGCGCCGCGGGACGCGCCGCGGTCGGCGCCTGCTACGTCCCCGGGGCGGGGAAGCCGCGCCTCGCCGCGATCGCGGTCGCGGCGCCGGACGGCTCGCTCGTCGAGGCCCGCCGCGCGGCGGAGATCGACGAGCCGCTCGCCGCCCTGCTCGCCGACGCGGCGTTGCCGAAGGTCGGCCACGACCTGAAGACGATCGCCGGCGCGCTGCGCTGCGCCGCCGGGCAGACGGCCGGCGCGACGCGCGGCGCCGCCGCGCCGTTCGCCGGGGCGGGGTTCGACGCGATGCTCGCCGCGCAGATGCTCGATCCGGACCGCGCCGCGCCTTCCTCCGCGATCGAGGGCGCCGCCCGCCTCGGCCTCGGCGGCGCCGCCCCGACGGCCGATCCGCTCGCCGTCGCCGCGGCCGACGCGCTCGCCGCGGCCCGGCTCGCCGCGCCGCTCGCCGCCTCGCTGGAGCGGGGCGGCCTGGGCGGCGTCTTCGAAGAGATCGAGATGCCGCTCGTGCCGGTGCTCGAGGAGATGGAGGCCCGCGGCATCCTCGTGGACGCCGGCCGTCTCGGGGAGCTCTCGTCCCTCTTCGCGGAGCAGCTCGCGGTGCTCGAGAAGGCGATCCACCTGCTCGCCGGGCGCCCCTTCAACATCGCCTCGCCGCCGCAGCTCCGCGGCGTGCTGTTCGACGAGCTGAAGCTCGAGCCGGTCGGGCGGCGGACGCAGAAGACGAAGGCCTACTCGACCAATCAGGACGTCCTCGAGCAACTGGCCGAGCGGCATCCGCTTCCGGGCAAGGTGCTCGAGCACCGCGAGCTGTCGAAGCTCAAGGGCACGTACGTGGACGCGCTGCCGCGGCTCGTCGATCAGGCCGACGGGCGGGTCCACACGTTGTTCCACCAGCTCGGCGCGGCGACGGGGCGGCTTTCGTCGTCCGACCCGAACCTGCAGAACATCCCCGTGCGGACCGAGCTCGGGCGGCGGATCCGCGCCGCCTTCGTCCCCGCCGCGGGGTTCAGCTTCCTCTCGGCCGACTACTCGCAGATGGAGCTGCGGATCCTCGCCCATCTGGCCGGCGATCCCGAGCTCACGGCGGCGTTCCTCTCCGGGGCCGACATCCATCGCCACACCGCGGCCCTCGTCGCCGGGATCGATCCGTCGGAGGTCACGCCGCGGCTGCGCGCCGCGGCCAAGGCGGTCAACTTCGGCATCGTCTACGGGATGTCGGAGTTCCGCCTGGCCCGCGAGCAGGGGATGAGCCTCGAGGAGGCGCGGGAGTTCATCGACTCCTACTTCCGCCGTTACCCGAAGGTGAAGGAGTACATCGCGGACACCACCCGCGAGGTGCTGCGGACGGGCGAGGTGCGGACCCTCTTCGGCCGCGTCCGACGGTTCCCCGAATTGGTCGGCGGCGGCGAGGGGGCGCGGAACCGGGCGGTCCGCGAGGCGCTGGTGCGGCAGGCGGTCAACGCGACTGTTCAGGGGACGGGCGCCGACATCGTCAAGAAAGCGATGAAGGGTGTTGCGGATCGGCTTCGCTCGGCCAAACTTAGTTCGCGTCTGATCCTCCAAGTGCACGACGAGCTGCTGCTCGAGACGGCGCGCGGGGAGGAGGACGACGTCCGGCGTTTGGTCGTCGAGGCGATGGAAGGCGCGGCGAATCTGGCGGCGCCGTTGACGGTCGACGCGCGAATCGCGGAAGATTGGGCGGCGGCGCATTAGGCGGCGTCGAAGCCCGAGACGCCCGGAAGGAGCGGGGACCCCGAGGATGAGCGAAACGACGGCGCGGGTGCTGGTCGTGGACGACAACCAGTCGGTGCGGGAGATCCTGCACGACGGGCTCGCCGCGGCCGGCTACGAGGTGGTGACCGCCGCCTCCGCGGCCGAGGCGCGCGCCCACTACGCGGCCGGCGCGCGGTTCGAGCTCTGCCTCTGCGACATCGACATGCCGGGGGAGCCGGGAACCGAACTCCTGCCGTGGCTCAAGCGGAACGATCCGGATCTGGTCGTGGTGATGGTCACCGGGATCGACGACGCCGGCACCGCCGTCTCGACGATGCTCTCCGGCGCCTCCGACTACGTCTGCAAGCCGTTCTCGCTGACCGAGGTCCGCGCCCGCGCCTCGCAGGCGCTGGAGAAGCGGCGCCTCGTCCTCGAGAACCGCGAGTACCAGCTCCATCTGGAGCGGCTGGTCGAGGAGCGGACGCACGAGGTCCTGGAGGCGATGTCGCGCATCCGCGGGCTCAACGACGACCTGCGGTCGGCCTACGACAACACGCTCTACGCGCTGATGGCCGCGCTCGACTACCGCGACAACGAGACGCAGGGACACTCGCTGCGCGTCGTGCGCTACACGGAGCGGCTGGCCGCGGAGCTGGGGATCGGCGAGCCGGAGCTGACCGACATCCGCCGCGGCGCGATGCTCCACGACGTCGGCAAGATCGGCATTCCGGACTCGGTCCTGCGCAAGCCGGCGAAGCTCGACGTCGACGAGTGGGCGGTGATGCGCAAGCACCCCCAGCTCGGCTGGGAGATGCTGCGCGACATCCCGTTCCTGCGGGTCGCCGCGGAAATCGTCCTCTGCCATCAAGAGCGCTACGACGGCGCGGGGTACCCGCGCGGGCTGCGCGCCGAGAAGATCCCGATCGGGGCGCGCCTGTTCGCCGTCGCCGACACGTTCGACGCGATGACCTCCGACCGGCCGTACCGCCGCGCCCTCTCCTACGAGCGGACGCGCCAGGAGCTGCTCGACTTCTCCGGCTCGCAGTTCGACCCGGCGGTCGTCGAGGCGTTCCTGCGCGTGCCGCCGAGCGAGTGGGCGGCGATCCGCGCCGCGACGGAGCGGGAAATCGCGCGCGGCGAGGAGGGGCGTTCGGTCCTCGCCTCGCTGCGCGAGCCGCCGACGCAGTAGCGGTCGGGCCGGGCGCGGGCGGCGTCCCGCGTCCCTGCGTCGGGCTTCAGGCCAGCAGCAGCTTCGCGATCGTCTGGAGCTGCATGATGTGCGTCCCTTCGTAGATCCGGCCGATCTTGGCGTCGCGGTAGAGCTTCTCCACCGGGTAGTCGCGCGTGAAGCCGTAGCCGCCGAACAGCTCCACCGCCTGCGACGCCGCACGTTCCGCGACCTCCGCGGCGAGCCACTTGGCGATCGCCGCCTCGCGCACGAACGGCCGCCCCGCCTCCTTGAGCCGCGCCGCGTTGAGGACGGCGAGCCGCGCCCCCTCGATCTCCGCGTCCATCCGGGCCAGCGCCTGCTGCACCGCCTGGTACTCGGCGATCGGCCTTCCGAACTGCTCCCTCTGCTTCGTCCACTCCGTCGCGTGCCGCAAGGCCGCGGCGGCGAGGCCGACCATCTGCGCGCCGATGCCGATCCGTCCCTCGTTGAGCGTCTCGATCGCCACGCGGTAGCCGACGCCGACGTCGCCGAGGACGCGGCCGTCCGGCACGAAGCAGCCGTCCATGACCAGCTCCGCGGTGCTCGAGGCGCGGATGCCGAGCTTGTCCTCCTTGCGCCCGACGGAGAAGCCGGAGTCGTCCCGCTCGACGACGAAGCAGGTGATCCCCTTGTAGCCTTTCTCCGGCGCCGCGTTGGCGAAGACGAGGAAGATCCCCGCCTCGGCCGCGTTGGTGATCCAGAGCTTGGCCCCGTCGAGTCGCCATCCGCCGGCGACCCGCTCGGCGCGCGTCCGGAGGGCGAAGGCGTCCGATCCCGCGCCCGCCTCGCTGAGCGCGAAGGCGCCGACGGTGTCCCGCGCCAGCCGCGGCAGCCACTCCGCCCGTTGCGACTCGTCGCCGAAGCGGTTCAGCGCGTCGACGACGAGGGTGTTCTGCACGTCGCAGACGACGGCGACCGAGGGATCGGCCTTGGCCAGCTCCATCACGGCGAGGATCGTCTCCGAGAACGACATCCCCGCGCCGCCGTACTTCTCCGGCGCCTCGATCCCCATCAAGCCCATCTCGAAGAGCCGGCGGAGGATCTCCGGGTCGAGCTTCCCCTCGCGGTCCATCCCCTTGACCCGCGGGCGGACGACCTCCTCGTTGAAGCGGGCGATCTCCTCGACGATCAGGCGCTGTTCGTCGGTGACGACGGTGAGGGGGCGGGGGACGTCGATCATGGGCGCCTCGCTCGAACTTCCCGCACGGTTTCGGCGCTTTCGACTGGCCGCGCCGGCCGCGGTCCGTAAAATGTCGGCGCCGACTCCGGTCGGTGCGGGGAAACATACGGCGATGCGACGCGGACTCTTCTGCAGGTCGCTGGTGGTCGCGGCGGCGTCGGCCTGCGCCTTGGCGGCGGCGGGCGAGGCGACTTCCGCGCCCTCCGCGCCGGCGGCGGATCCCGCGCCGGTCCTCGCGCGTCTCGACGCGGCGCAGCGCGGCCTCTCGTCGCTCGCCGCCGACTTCGTCGAGTCGCGCTTCGCCCCCGGCGGGGGCGCTCCCGCGGTCGCCCTCGGCCATGTCGTGTGGGCCAAGAATGGCGGGAAGGTCCGCTGGGAATACAGCGCTCCGGAGCGGCGCGTCCACGTGCTCGCCGACGGCCTGCTGCTCGGCTGGATCCCGGCGAAGAACCGCTTCGAGCGACTGGAGCTCGGACCGGGCGGCGCGCGGATGCGTCGTCTCGCCGCGCTCGGCCAGGACTCCGCGGCTCTGGCGAAGGACTTCACGGCGACGCGCGGCGTCTCCACGGCCGACGCCGACGTGCTCGATCTGGCGCCCAAGATGAAGCGTGCGCGGCGCAAGCTCGCCGTCGTGCGGCTCTTCGTGGACAAAGAGACGGCGTTGCCGTCGCGCGTCGAGTACCACGGCGCCGACGGAGGCGTCGTCGTCGTCGCCCTGCGCGGGACGCGGCCGAACGCGCCGCCCGCGGCCGACGCCTTCGCCCTCGCGCCGCCCGCCGGCGCCGCGGTCGCGGAGGGAACCTCGAGCCTCGGTTTCGTGTCCGGGGCGGGCGGAGCGGACGATGAAGTCCGGCGCTGAGTTTGACCGCGGCGGGGCCGCGGCCGACATTCGACCGCGGCGGGACGACGCGCCGGCTGACCGGCCGACCGCCGGAGGCGCGGTGGAGCGTTGGCCGCTTGAAATCGTGGACGACCATCTCGTCGCCCTCGTGGACGGCCGCCGCGCCCTCGTGGACACCGGCGCCCCGCAGAGCTTCGGCCGCACGCCGCTGACGATCCTCGGCCGCGAGTGGAAGTTCAAGCCGACGTGGCTGGGGATCGGCCTTCCGGAAATGGAACGGCGCGTCGGCTGCGCGCTCGACGCGCTGCTCGGCTTCGACGTCCTCTCCAGCTTCCGCTTCGTCGTCGATTGGATCGACAGCGCGATCGAGTTCCGCGAGGACGAGCCCGCGATGGACGGCGCGGTCGTGCCCGTGGACACGCTGCTCGGCGTGCCGATCGTCGATTTCCTGATCGACGGCCGCACGGCGCGCGGCTATCTCGACACCGGCGCGCGCCTCTCCTACGTGGACGCGGAAGCGGCGGGCGCCGTGCCGTTCGCGACGCGCACCGACTACTACCCCGGCTTCGGCGAGTTCACGACCGAAGTGCGCAAGATGACGGTCGAGGTCGGCGGGAAGCTGCGCGACCTGACCTGCGGCACGTTGCCCGAACTGCTGCGCGACGCGCTGCGGCTCGCGGGAACGGAGTGGATTCTCGGCGTCGACGTTCTGCGCAAGGGGCCCGTTTTCTTCGACTTCGCCAAGGGGATCGTCGTCGTGCCCTGAATGGGGCGTTGCGCTTTGTCCCGTTTGCGCTTAAACAAAGCCTCATGAAGCCCCCCTGCGGAATTCTCCCGCGCGTGCGCGGGCGCGCCGTTCCTCTGGCCGCCGTCGCCGCGCTGCTCGCCTTCGCCGCCGTCCCCGCCCTCGCGGCCGGCCGCGCCCCCAAGTCCGCCGCCCGGACGCCGCGGCGTTCCGTCGCCCCGAAGGCCGCGGAACCGGCCACCGGCGCCTTCTCCGGCCTCGTCTGGCACGTCGAGACCGAAGCGGGCGCCGAGGTGGACGGCCGCCTCTCCGACGAACCGATCAACCCCGCCTCGGTGACGAAGGCCGCGACGACCCTCTGGGCCCTCGAACGGCTCGGTCCCGACCACCGCTTCGAGACGCGCCTCCTCGCCTCGCACGGCGCGACTGTCCGCGCGGGCGAGCTGCAGGGTGATCTCGTCGTCGAGGGAACGGGCGATCCGGACTTCCGCCCCGAGAACGCGATGCTCGTCGCCCTCAAGCTCAACGAGCTGGGGATCAAGCGGATCCACGGCGCGCTGGTCGTCAACCGCCGCTTTTGGATCGGTTGGGAGAACGGCTCGCAGGGGCGCGACCCCGATCCGGCGAAGCGCGCGCTGACGATGAACGCGCGGCTGCGCCAGGCGCTCGACCCCGGACGCTGGAACGGGCTGATGCGCCGCTCGTGGGTCGAGCTCGCCGCGGCGCGCGGTCTCGACGCGCAGCGCCCGCCGAAGGTCGTCGTCGCCGGCGGCTCGCGCGAGTCGGCGCGCGTCGGCGGGCGGCTGCTCGCCGTGCACCGCTCGCGCACGCTGCGCGCGACGCTCCACGAACTGAACTGCTATTCGAACAACGACATCGAGCGGATCGGCGAGTCGCTGGGCGACGGGCCGGAGCTGACGTCGTTCCTGCGGGAGCGCTGGCGCCTGCCGGCGGGGACGATCCAGTTCCAGACCGCGTCCGGCCTCGGCGAGAACCGCATCTCGCCGCGCCTCGTCGTCGGGCTGATGCGCGACCTCGAGCAGACCTGCCGCCGGATGGGGATGGAGCTCGAAGACGTCCTTCCGGCCGTGGGCTGCGATCCGGGCACCGTGGCGCACTTCTTCGGCATGATCGCCGCGGCGCCGGAGACGGCGGCGGTCGTCGGCAAGACCGGCACCCTGACCGCCACCGACGGCGGCGTCTCCGTCTTCGCCGGCGTGATCCGCGCGAAGGAAGGGAACTTCTACTTCTGCGTCGGCGAGCCGCGCGCCGCGGGGCGTCTGCGCCGCGCGCGCTGGAAGGAAGAGCAGTTCGTGCTCGACCTGCTGGCCAAGCACGGCGGGGCCGTGGGGCGCGCCTGCCGCGCGCCGGGCGCGGCGGCCGGCGTCGGCGCCGAAATCCTCGGCGCGTCCGAGCTGGCGTCGCTGCCCGACGGCGTGCACGAGGCGGGCGAAGAAGCGCCCGCCTTCGCTCCCGCGCCCTGACGTCCGCGCGCGGCGCGGCCGCGGCTGCGCCGCGGGGGAATTGGGGTAGAGTTTCCGAAACGCCGCCGTCTTTCCCCGGCGCGCGGCGGAAAGGAACCCCACCCATGAATCCTTGGCACGACGTCTCTCCCGGCGATCAAGTTCCCGAGATCGTCACCGCGGTGATCGAGATCCCGCGCGGCTGCAGCGTCAAGTACGAACTCGACAAGACCACCGGGATGATCCGCGTGGACCGCATCCTCTTCAGCGCGGTGCACTATCCGGCCAACTACGGCTTCATCCCGCAGACCTACTGCGAGGACAACGACCCGCTGGACATCCTCGTCCTCGGGCAGGCGACGGTCGTCCCGCTCTCGCTGATGCGCGCGCGGCCGATCGGCCTGATGCGGATGACCGACCACGGGCAGCCGGACGACAAGATCATCGCCGTCCACGTGGACGATCCCGAGGTCTCCGACATCTACTCCCTGGAGCAGCTCCAGCAGCACAAGCTGCGGGAGCTCCGGCGCTTCTTCGAGGACTACAAGCAGCTCGAAGGGAAGGAGGTCCACGTGCACGACTTCCTCGACCCGGCCGAGGCCCGCGCCGTCGTGCGCAAGGACCTCGAGCTCTACAACCAGAAGATCCGCAAATGACGGCCCTGACCACGGCGGAACTCGCCGACCTGGTGCGCCGCGTCTTCCGCCCCCGCGCGGAGGACCGCGGCCTGTTGATCGTCCTCGACCTGCCCGACGCCGCCGCGCCCGACAACGCGGCGTGGGCCGAGCGGCGCGCGATGGCCCGCGACTGGGCGGCGCGGCTCGAGGAAGCCCGCGGCGAGCTGGGGCTGCTGCGCGTGACGCTCGCGCACTACCGCAACGCGCGTCGCCCGAACCAGGATCTCCCCGCGACGGCGGCGCCGTCCGAGCGGGGCGCGGCGCCGGAGACGGCCGACGACCTCGCCGGCAAGGAGGTCCCGTTCGCGGAGCTCTTCGCCGCGCACCAGATCGTCCTCGCGCCGACGGAGTTCTCGGCGACCGCGCCGCTCAAGCTGCTCGCCAAGCGCTACGGCTTCCGCGCGGCGACGATGCCCGGCTTCACGCCGGCGATGCTCCCCGCGCTGCGCCTCGACTGGACCGAGATCGACGCCCGCTGCCGTGCGCTCAAGGCGCGGCTCGACGCCGCCGACGAGGCGCGCTTCGTCTTCGACTCGCCGCTCGGCCGCCGAGCGCTGACGCTCGACCTGCGGCGGCGTTCCGGCCATGCCTCCGGCGGACTCCTCGCCGAGCCCGGCGTCGCCGGCAACCTCCCGTCGGGCGAGAGCTACATCGTCCCGTACGAGGGGGAGGTCGCGGGGGACCAGAGCCGCTCGGCGGGGGAGCTGCCGCTCGAGATCGACGGCGAGCCGGTCCTCTTCCGCATCGCGCGCAACCGCGTCGTCGAGGTCGTCGGCGACGGCCCGGCCGCGGAGGCCGAACGGCGCGAACTCGCGGCGGAGCCGGCCTACGGCAACGTCGCCGAGCTCGGCCTCGGGATCCTCGGCGAGTACGGCGTCAAGCCGTGCGGCGAACTGTTGCTCGACGAAAAGCTCGGCCTGCACATCGCCTTCGGCCGCAGCGACCACTTCGGCGGGCAGATCGGCGCCAAGGACTGGAACGACCCGGCGAAGGTCATCCATCTCGACCGCGTCTTCATTCCGGAAGTCATGCCGCGCGTCGTCGTGCGCGAGGTCGATCTCGTCGGCCCCGACGGCGTCGCCGCGCCGTTGATGCGCGACGGCCTGTACGTCTGAGCGGCGCGCAATACCCCGCGGCGCGGTGCGTTTTCTTGCGCTCCGGCGTCGCGGGGTGGATTCTCTGGCCGTCCCCCCCCGGCGGCCCCCGGCCGCGATCCGAGGTCTCGGATGAGCCATCTCAAGGACCTGACGCCGCAGGCGTTCTGCGATTTCCTCCGCCAACACGGCATCCGCCGCTACTACTTCGTCTGGGACGAAGAGCAGAAGCGGCTCGTCCCGTCCCACCCGGCGCTGGCCGAACTCGCCGAGTTCATCCAGGGCGACAAGCGGGACTTCTACCGGCACGAGGGGTTGTTCGGGCAGATCGCGCCGAAGAGCGGCGTGCTGCAGACCGCGACCGTGCACCGCACTTGCCGCGGCCAGGCCGCGGGCGGCGTGCGCTTCTGGACCTACGACACGGTCGAGGACGTGCTCCGCGACGGCCTGCGCCTCTCGCGCGGCATGACGCACAAGAACGCGCTGGCCGGCCTCTGGTGGGGCGGCGGCAAGGGCGTCATGGCGCACGCGACGGGGAAGGACTCCAACGACCCGGCGATCCGCCGCACGATCTACGAGGAGTACGGCGAGTTCATCAGCAGCCTGCTCGGCTGCTACGTGACCGCCGAGGACGTCGGCACGAGCATCGACGACATGTGCGCGATCTTCTCCAAGACGCGCTTCACGACGAGCATCCCGGCCGAGCTCGGCGGCGCGGGGAACCCCTCCGTGCCGACGGCCCTCGGCGTCGTCCGCGGGATGGAAGCCGCGCTGGCCCACCTCGGCATGGGACCGATCGAAGGGAAGAAGATCGCGGTGATGGGGCTGGGCAACGTCGGCACGGCGATGCTCGGCTACCTGCGCGAGCGCAAGGTCGGCAAGATCGTCGCCACCGACATCAACCCCGGCCGCGAGGCCGAGCTGCGCAAGATGTACCCGGGCCTCGACCTGACGGTCCGCGTGGTGGACCGCCACGACATGTCGATCCTCGCCGAGCCGGCGGACATCGTCTCGCCGTGCGCGACCGGCGCGATCCTCGGGCCGAAGACGATTCCGACGATCAAGGCCCCGATCGTCTGCGGCAGCGCCAACAACCAGCTCGCCGACCCGAACGCCGACGACCTGCTGCTGGCCGAGCGGAAGCTGGTCTACGTCCCCGACTTCCTCGTCAACCGGATGGGGATCGTCGCCTGCGCCGACGAGCAGTACGGCTACGTGGACAACGACCCGGCCTTCGAGGCGCACCTCGGCAACGAGTGGGACAACAGCATCTTCAACCTGACCCGCAAGATCCTGG
>JAJFTU010000086.1 GCA_021372775.1 bacterium
GAGCGACAGTTGGTTCGGCGCGCCGGACGGCGGCCCGCTGCCGCAGCTCTTCGTCGGCCGGATCCCCGCGCGGACGCTCGCCGAGGCGGAGGGGGTCTTCAAGAAGATCGCCGACTACGAGCAGGGCGCCGCGGCGGCCGGCTCGTGGACCGGCAAGACGCTGCTCGTCGCCGAGCGCGAGGAGGCGACGTTCGTGGACGAGGCCGACGCGCTCTACGGCCGCTGGTTCTCCGGCGGGCCGCAGACGGCGACGAAGGTCTACGAGACGGTGCAGGACGAGGACTGCGTCGGATCGGGCGGCACGATGAAGAGCCGCCTGACCGCGGCCCTCAGCGCGGGCGCCGGCGTCGTCGCCTTCGCCGGCCACGGCGGCTATCAGGAGTGGGGGAAGGGCTGCACGATCTTCGAGGCCGCGGCGCCGGGGAGCGGCGACGACCTCGACGCCCTTCCCGACGGGATGCCGCTCGGCTTCCAGATCAACGCCAACTGCATCACCGGCCACTTCCCGCAGGACTCGCCGACCAGCTCGTCGGTCGATCTCTGGTACACGTTCCTCGAGTCCTGGGTGACGCGCGGGGGCAAGGGAGCGGTCGCCGGCATCGCGCCCTCGCATCTCTCGTACTCGTTCCTGCTCGACCCGATCCTCAATCCGGTCTTCGACGCGCTCTACGGCAAGCGGAAAACGCGCCTCGCCGGGGCGCTCGACTTCGCGGTCCGCGCGGAACTCGCCGCGGTCAACGACCCGGTGGCCGCGCGCTCGCTGATCTTCCAAGGGGACCCGGCGACGGTCCTCGCCGTGCCGAACCCGCCGGTCCCGCCGGGGGTCGCGCTGGCGCGCGCGGGATCCGGAACGGTCCGCGTGTCGTGGAACGCCGTGGACTGGTCGGGGCGGAGCGGCGCCGCGCGCTACCGCGTCTACCGCGCCGCGGCGGCCGCGGGGCCGTACGCGCGCGTCGCCGAGACCGCGGGCACTTCGTTCGACGACTCCGGTCTCGCGAACTGCGCGCCGGTCTACTACTACGTCGTCACGGTGGACGCCGCGGGGTTCGAGAGCGCCTGGTCGAACTTCAACGAGGACTGCGACGGCGGCGCCGGCTGCCGCACGATCGTCCCGCTGAATCCGGATCCGCCGGCGAAGGTCCTCGGCGTCGCGGCGACCGACACCCAGCAGGGCGGCGCCGTCCGCGTGACCTGGAGCGCCGCGAACCAGGCGGCCGACGTCGTGCGCTATCAGGTGGCCTGGGGCCCGACCGCGGGCGGTCCGTATCCGTCGTCGGCCGAGACGGCCGGGGCGGCGACCGAGTTCGTCGTCGGCGGTCTCGCCGACGACGCCGCGGTCCACGTCGTCGTGCGCGCCGAGACCTGCTCGGCGGTCGGTCCGGCGAGCGACGAGGCGAGCGCCGTGCCGCACCGCGTGCAGGGGATCGCGCCGCCGTCGCCGGTGCGCGACCTGCGCGTGACGAAGGTCGCGGGCACGTCGGACCTGCGGCTCGACTGGACCGTGGACGGCCTCTCGGTTTGGGGGACCACGTCGACGCCGGCCGCGGTCGAGGTCTACGGCGACCCCGCGGCCGCCTCCTTCCCGCTCGACGCGGCGCACCGCCTCGCCTCGCTCGCCGGCTCGGCCCGCTCGTGGACCGACGCGGGGGCCGCGGCGGGGACGTCGGGCCGGCGCTACACGGTCGTGGTCGTCGATGCGGCGGGGCTGCGCTCCTCCGGATCGGACCAGGCCGCGGCCGGGATCTACACGCTGCGGGTCGCGAAAGGGGCGGGCGGGGTCTCGCTGAGCTGGACGACGCCGACGACCGGCCTCGACGGGCGGCCGATTGTCGTCGCCGGGTTCGAGCTCCACGGCGCGGCCGCGCCCTTGTCGCGCGCCGCCTGCGGTCCGGCGAACCTCGTCGCGACGCTTCCCGCGACGGCCGTCTCGGCCGCCGAGCCGCTTCCGGCCGGCGCGACGTTCTTCTGGCAGCTTCTCGCCGTCGATCCGTACGGCGCCCTCTCGACCTGGTAAGGGAAGCGGTCGGGAGGGCGGGGGGATAAACTGCACGACGCGGCAGGCGTCCCCCCATCCCGCTTGCCCGCTTGTTCGCCCAATCGGTCCGCAGCGGTCCTCACGAGAGCCGCACGCGCCACCGGCCACGCGCCCCGAGGAGCGGCCACATGGCTGAATTCCGCGTCAAAGAGCACCCGATTCTGCCCGTGC
>JAJFTU010000087.1 GCA_021372775.1 bacterium
GCGCGTCCAGGCGACGATCCGTTCCGGCCAGCGGCGGCGCACCAGCGGCTCGAGCGCGATGTAGATCAGCCAGACGACCGCGCCCATGAAGAGCGCGTCGGCCGCGAGGCGCGCGAGGAGCGCCCACTCGTCGGCCAGCGAAGAAATGTGGTGGGCGAGCAGCAGCGACCGCGCGTAGTGCACCGCGAAGACGAACGCGGCGAGGCGGAACGCGCCGCGCCGGTCCACGCGCCCCATCCGCAGATTGCGCCGCGCCAGCACCGCGCCGCCGATCAGCGTCGCCGCGCCGAGCAGCAGGCCGATCACGTTGGCGGCCTGCGCGCCGGCGCTCTCCTGGAACGGCCTGGCGCGGAGCGGCGGGTTCCACGGCCACGACGCGTTGAAGTAGATCGGTCGGCCGCGGTAGCAAGCGGCGTCTACGTGGACCTTCTGCCACGGCACGTCGGGGTAGGCGGCGTCCCAGGCGAAGCGCGCGTCGCCGAACCCCGACGGCACCCAGCTCGTCGCGGCGGGCCGCGCCTTCGCCAACTCGAGCCCGGCGGCGGCGAAGAGCGGCGCGAGGTCGCACTCCGCCTTCGGATCGGCCGTCTCGTCCATTTGCGGCGGCACCGCCTCGAAGCGCCACAGATCGCCGTTCGCGGAGAGGAGCACGGCGGCCATCCCGGGCGTGAGCGGCGGCGGATCTTCCTCGGTGGCCATCCCCATGCTGTTCTGCGGGACGAGCTTGCGCGGGCTCTGGCGGTACCAGAGGAAGAGCGACGTCGGGCGCGGCTCGGCGAGGCGCTCCCAGCGCGCCGCCGAGGCGTCGGCGCCGCGCAGATAGTCGAAGTACGACTTGTGCCAGCCGTAGCCGAACGCGGTTCCGGCCGGCGGATCGACGTAGCCGGCTTCGTGGATGATCGTCTGCGCGCGGTCGATCAGCACGGCGTCCGACTTCGGCTGCGGGATGCGCCGCAGCAGGCCGGCCTCGTCGGAGAGGGCGAACGCCGCGACGGCGGCGACGAGCACCCCGAGCAGCGCGAGCCACGTCGCGCGCGGCGAGAGGCGCCCTTCGGCGCCCGAGGCCGCGACCATCTCCGGCGACGGCGTCTCCCCCGCGGCGAGCGCCATCGCCACCGGATCCCCGCCCGGGAGCGCGGCGGCGACGGCGAGCGCCGAGGCGGGGCGCTCCTCCGGCGCCTCCTTCAGGCAGCGGAGGATCGCCCGCTCGGCGGCGGAGTCGATGTTCTCGACGATGTCCGACGGCGGGGTGATCTTGGAGTGGTTGCGGCGCCGCGCCGGGGCGGAGCGCGTCCCCTCGTCGAACGCCGGCTTGCCGGTGAAGAGTTCGTAGAGGACGAGGCCGAGCGAGTAGACGTCGCTGCGGACCGACGGGTCGCGCCCTTCGTCCAGCTCCGGCGCCATGTAGCCCGGCGTCCCGGAGCGCCGCTCCTCGCCGCCGACCTCGGCGACGAGGCCGGCGATGCCGAAGTCGGTGATCCGCACGCGGCCGCGGCCGTCGATCATCACGTTGGCCGGCTTGAGGTCGCGGTGGACGATCCCCTGGTCGTGGATCGCGGCGAGGCCGGCGCAGATCTCGCGCGAGATCTGCAGCGCCTTCTCGCGCGGCAGGCGGCCGATCCGGTGGAGCAGCGTTTCGAGGTCCTCGCCGTCCACGTATTCCATCGAGATGAAGTGGAGCTTGTCCGCGACCGCCACGTCGTAGACGCGGCAGACGTTGGGGTGGGCGACCTGCCGCGCCACGCGGACTTCGTTGAGCAGCCGGCCGAGGCGGGCGGGATCGTCGTCGAACGCCGGCGGGAGGAACTTCAGCGCGACCGTCTGGCCGAGCTTCACGTCGTCGGCGCGGTAGACCTCCCCCATGCCGCCGCTGCCGAGCCGGCTGACGATCCGGTAGCGCTCGGCGAGGACCATCCCCGGCAGGAAGCGCCCCCCGCTGGTCGCGGACGGTCCGGACGACGTCGCGCTCGCCGCGGAGGCGGACCGGTCGGCGGCGCGGGTCGGGGCGGACGTGATCTCGGCGAGCGCGGCGCCGCAGCTCGGGCAGGCGTTGCTGTCCGGGGCGATCGGCCGCGAGCATGAGGGGCAGGTCTGCACGGGACGCATGATCGCACGGCCGACGGGCGGGGGGGACGCCGTTCGTCGGGGCGGCTCTACCGCTCCGGGGCTTCGGGCGCGGCCGGCGGGGGGGCGGTTCGGGGGGCGCGTCGCCCGGCGCCGCGTTCAGCCGCGCTTGCGGCCGACCGCCAGAAAGACGGGGTAGAGACGGTCGCCCTTGGCGATCTCGAACGGCGTGGCGAAGGCGACGTCGGCGAAGCCGGCGGCCTCGAGCCGGCGCGCGAAGTCGGCGCGCTCGAAGCCGCGGTGGACGTGCTCGTCCGGCCCGTGGAACGAGCCGTCCTCGGCGTCGAGGTCGGCGACGGCCACGTGGCCGCCGTTCGCGAGGAGGGCGTGGAAGGCGCGCAGCACGGCGTCCACGTCGGGGACGTGGTGCATCGTCAGCAGCGTGTAGACGAGGTCGAACCGTTCCGCGGGAAGGGGGTCGCGCGTCAGGTCGAGC
>JAJFTU010000088.1 GCA_021372775.1 bacterium
TGGGACGCGCTGCAAGGCATAGAGAGGCTGCGGACGCGCGTGCTCGACATCTCGACGCAGGACGCGTCCGACCTCGGCACGTTCGACTTCATCTACAGCAACGGCGTGTTGGAGCACGTCCGGGATCCGCGCGCGCTGCTCCTCGCCGCGGTGAAGCTGCTCCGTCCCGGCGGCGCGATGCACCTCAACATGGGGTTCCATCGAAGCGCCATCGGGTCCCATCTCTACCGCGAAGTCTTCTTCCCGTGGCCCCATCTTCTCTTCACGGCCGATACGTTCGAAGAGTACTTCGCGTCGCAGGGGCAGGAACGTCGCCGTCCGGCGTGGGTCAATGGGTGGACCCCCGAACAGTACCTGAGTTTGTTCGACGAGGTGGGTTTGGCGGTCACGAGCCGGCGCCGACTGACGAGGCCGATCGACGAGCCGTTCCTGCGTCGGTTCGAGGACGAACTCGGGATCTACCCGTCGGCGGATCTGGAGACCGACATGTTGTACGTCGATCTGGAGAAGCCGGCCCACGGGCGTCCGGAGCTGCAGTTCGAGTTCTTCAACGCGATGTCCGCCCGCCACGCGTGGCAGCACGGGCGGCATCTCTTCATCGCCCCCAACCCGGAGTGCCGGGGACCCGTGATCGCGCGCAGCGCCGTGCCGGTCCGCGCGATCGACACTTTGTCCTTCACGGTCCGCAACGAGCATCCCGCCGCGCCGCCGATCGAGGCGGTCGTCCGCGTCGCCGAGGCGGACGCCGGCCGGGAGACCGTCGTGTTTCGCCGCATGGTGGCGCCGACGGAACGCTTGGCCTACAGCTGCCGTCTTCGTTCTTCGGCGCCGCAGTTCCTCGAGTTTCGCGCCGCGTTGCAGGAGGACCGGAGCGACTACGCGTGGCTGCACTTCGAAGACGTCGAGGTGACGGCCGAAGCGGAACCCGAGCCGACGACGCCGGCGGCCCTCGAGTAGGGAGCGAGGGCTCGCGGGGGACGTTCGGCGCGTGCCGGGTCAGCGGGCGAGGGCGTTCAGCGCCGAGCCGGCGCGGAACCAGCCGATCTCTTCCTCGGTGTAGGAGTGGCGGGCGGGGAACTCGTCGCCGCCGCCGTCGGGGTGGTGGGCGCGGACCGTCAGGGGGCGGCCGGAGGCGAAGCGGGCGAGGCCGACGACGCTGAGGCGGTCCTTGGGGCCGATCGCGTCGTAGTCGGCGGGGTCGGAGAAGACGAGGGCGAGGATCCCCTGCTTCTTGAGGTTCGTCTCGTGGATCCGCGCGAAGGAGCGCGCGATCACCGCCTTGCAGCCGAGGTGGCGCGGCGACATCGCCGCGTGCTCGCGCGAACTCCCCTCGCCGTAGTTCTCGTCGCCGACGACGATCCAGTCGAGCCCCGCGGCCTTGTAGGCCCGCGCCACCTGCGGCGTGGGGGCCTCCTGGTGGTCGAGCAGGCAGACGGCCGTGCCGGGGCGCGCGGTGAAGGCGTTCGTCGCGCCGGTGAACATGTTGTCGGAGATCTTGTCGAGGTGGCCGCGGTACTTGAGCCAGGGACCGGCGGGGGAGATGTGGTCGGTCGTGCACTTGCCGCGCGCCTTGAGCAGCACCGGCAGGCGCTCGAAGTCGCGGCCGTTCCACGGCGCGAACGGCTCCAGGAGCTGCAGGCGGGAACTCTCCGGATCGACGACGACCTTCACGTTGCGGCCGTCGGCGGGAGGCGCGACGTAGGCGTCGCGCCGCGACTCGAAGCCGGCCGCGGGCAACTCGGCCGCCGCGGGGGGATCGAAGACCAGCGGGTCGGCGTCGAGCCGCCCCTGCGCGGCGTAGGCGACGACGACCTCGGGGCTGGCGATGAAGGCGTGCGTCGCCGCGTTGCCGTCGTTCCGCTTGGGGAAGTTGCGGTTGAACGAGGTGACGATGGAGTTGGCGGCGCCGGGCTCGACGTCCTCGCGCCGCCACTGGCCGATGCAGGGGCCGCAGGCGTTGGCGAGCACGACCGCGCCGAACTCGCGCAGCGGCTCGAGCAGGCCGTCGCGCTCGCACGTGGCGAAGACCGCCTCGCTCCCCGGCGTGACGTAGAACGGCACGCGGGCCTTGAGGCCGCGGGCGAGGGCGGCGCGCGCGACATGCGCCGCGCGGCCGATGTCCTCGTAGGACGAGTTGGTGCAGGAGCCGATCAGCGCGGCGGAGACCGCCGCCGGCCAGCCGTTCTTCGCCACGTCCTCGGCGAGGCGCGCCACGGGGCGGCCGAGGTCCGGAGTGTGCGGCCCGACGATCTGCGGCGGCAGTGCGTCGAGATCGATCTCGACCAGTTCGTCGTAGAAACTCGCCGGGTCGGCGAGGACTTCCGGATCGGGGCGCAGGTGCTCGGCGACGCCGCGCGCGAGGCGCGCCACCTCGCCGCGGCCCGTGGCCTCGAGGTAGGCGGCCATCCTCTCGTCGAACGGGAAGAGCGAGCAGGTGGCGCCGATCTCCGCCCCCATGTTGGCGATCGTTCCCTTGCCGGTGCAGGAGACCGTTTCGGTCCCCGGCCCGACGTACTCGACGATCTTCCCCGTGCCCCCCTTCACGGTGAGCAGCGAGGCGAGGCGGAGGACGATGTCCTTGGGCGCGGTCCAGCCGGAGAGCCTTCCCGTC
>JAJFTU010000089.1 GCA_021372775.1 bacterium
CCCGCCTTCTTGAGCGGAACCATGATCAGGTAGATCGCGAGCACCGCGAACACCGGGAGCGCCATCCACGGAGCGGCCGAGTCGAAGCCGCTGACCGACGGGAACTTCTCGAAGAAGAACACGACGGCCGCGATGACGAGACCCATCAGCGCCTCGCCGGCGATCAGGCCGGAAGCGGCCAGCACGCCCGCGTTCTCGACGAGCGCCTTCTGGGCGGGGTTGTACTGCCGGCGGGCGACGACCTTGTCCACGACGCCGCGGATCAGGCCGCCGATGAAGATCGCGAACGTCGTCTCCAGCGGCAGGTACATGCCGACGGAGAAGAGCATCGGCGACTTCACCTTGATCAGGATCAGCGCGATGCCCATCGCGATGCCGACGATCACGAGCGGCCACGCCATCTCGCCGCCGACGATCCCCTGCGAGAGGGCGGCCATCAGGCCGGCCTGCGGCGCCGGGAGGTTCTTGCCGCCGAAGCCGCCTTCGACTTCCGCGACCGGCTGGGCCGGAGAGGGGGTCGCCGGAGCGGCGGTCGGCGCGGTCTGCGCGGCGGCGGGAGCGCCGGCCGGCGCGGCGGCGGCCTCGGCCGGAGCGGCCGGGTTCGCCGGCGTCGCCGCCGGAGCAGCGGCCGGAGCGGCCGGAACCGCCGGGGCGGTCGTGGCGACGATCGCCGCCGGGGCCTTGTGCGCCGCGGCCTGCTTGATGTCGGAGTTGTGGAGGATGTAGAGCGGGAAGAACATCACCAGCCCCGCGACGACGACGCCGATCATGTCGCCGATCTGCATCTTCCACGGGGTACCGCCGAGGATGTGCCCGACCTTCAGGTCCTGCAGCATCTCGCCCGCGACGGCGGCCGAGACGCAGCCGATCGCCGCGACGCCGAGCACCGCGGCGACGCCGGCCATCCCCTTCGCCCCGACGATGACCATCGTCAGCGCGGCGACGATCGTCGTGGCGAGCGTCAGTCCGGAGATCGGGTTGTTGGAGGAGCCGATCATCCCGACGAGGTTGCCGGAGACGGCGGCGAAGAGGAAGCCGGTGATCAGGATCACGATGCCGGCCACGATCGCCGCGAAGAGCGGCGCCGGGACCGTGGTCGTGCCGTCGGCCGCCTTGGTCGAGGTGAAGAAGAAGTAGACGCAGATCATCAGCACGAGCAGGACGCCGATGATCATCAGCACGCTCTTGAAGGAGAGGTCGCGCTGGGTGCGGGTGGTGGCGGCCGCCGCGGCCGCGGACTTCTTGACGTTGGCCACGCCGCGCTTGATCCCGAGGATCAGGTTGGCGCGCATCTTCCACAGCGTGTAGCAGGCGCCGACGAGCATGCCGCCGACCGCGATCGGCCGGACGATGAACTTGTAGACGTGCCCGACGAGGGCGCTCCAGTCGCCGCCGTAGCTGTCGATCTGGGAAGGCCCGAGGAAGTAGACGAGCAGCGGAACGAAGAGGCCCCAGGCGAGCAGGCCGCCGGCGAAGTTCAGCGCGCCCAGTTCCGGCCCGATGATGTAGCCGACGCCGATGTAGGCCGGCGTCGCCGCGGGGGCGTTGAAGGTCGTCATGCCGCCGGCCGCCACGGTCCGGCCGCCGGCCAGCCGCACGAAGCCGTCCTTCAGCTTGCCGACGTGGAAAGTGAAGCGGTGCACGGCGTAGTAGATGCCGAAGCCGTCGAACGTCTCGCCGTCCGTCCGGCCGAGGATCTTGATCAGCGCGCCGACGCCCATCGCCCGGAAGAGCTGCATCGCGGCTTCGGAGCCGCGCTGGCCGGCCTTGTGGATCTCGCTGGCGGCGACCGACTCCGGGAACGGCAGCGTCTTGTCCTCCACCATCACGCGGCGGAGGATCGTTACGAACATGATCCCGAGGATGCCGCCGAGGACCATCAGCGCCGAGGCGAGCAGGTACTCCTCGAGGACGCTGTGCGGCTTCTGGCCGGCCGGCGTGTTGCCGAAGTGCCAGATCTTGAGGATCACGAACGCGGGAATCGTGAAGATCGCCCCGGCGGCCACCGACTCGCCGATCGACCCGACGGTTCGGGCGAAGTTCTCTTCGAGCACCGAGCCCTTGCACAGCTTCAAGAGCGCCATGCCGATCACCGCCGCGGGATAGGTGGCGGCGATCGTCATGCCGGCCTTGAGCCCCAGATACGCGTTGGCGGCGCCGAGCACGACGCACATACCCAACCCGATGATCAGGGCGCGGCTCGAGAATTCCCTCATGTCCGTCTCGGCGGGCACGAAGGACTTGAACTCCTGGTCGCTCATCCGGCGATTCCTCCTTGCAATGTTCGATTTCGAGCGCGGGACGGGGGACGGCCCCGCGGCAACCTGCGCATTCTACACGGCGACCGGGGCGATTCGACAGTAATTGGCGACCGCCCCCGGATTTGCCGGAACGGGAAACCGTCGTTTCGGGGCCGTCCGGAGCCATCCGCCGGGCCTGTCGCGGCCGACCGTCGCCGCCCCGGGAGGGACGACTCGCCCCAAAGCGTGGCCCCGGCCGCCCCGGGGTGTATGCTCATTTCATCGCCAGTCGAGGTTTCAGCCGTGGACAAGAACAGGGATCGCGACAGGGAGCGCGGGGAGCGTCCGCGCCCGCCCGAGCGCACTGATTTGGGCAACGACGAGCAGGTCAAGCGGCTCAAGCGCGCGATGGAGCGCTCGGCCGCGGAGGTCGTCCGCTGCCAGAACTGCGGCCATCAGACGCGCGCCGAGGCGGCGTTCATCGGGCCGCTGACGAACTGCGACAACTGCGGCAAGCCGCTCCATTCCTGCCGGCACTGCGCGTTCTTCGAGACCTCGGCCCGCTTCCAGTGCGAGAAGCCGGTTCCGGCGCCGGTCGGCGACAAGTGGGCGGCCAACGACTGCGCCCTCTACGAGCCGCGCCTCGTGCTCGACGCCACCGGCCGCCGCGCCGAATCCCGCCCCGCGGTCGTCGCCCGCAACGCCTTCGACGCCCTCTTCAAACGCTGATCCGTAGGGGAGGCTGGCGCGCCCCGATGAACGTCGGACCGCGCAAGACTCCACCGCGCCTGCCTCCCGAGCCGCAACACGCGAGCCCCGAAACGATGATCCCGTAGGGGATTCCGTTAGGTGTTTTCCAGTTCCCGGCGGCGGATCGCCATGATCGTCTCGTGGACGAAGAAGCGGAGACGCTTCCGCTCGTCCTCGTTCCCCACCCCCATCCAGACCATCGTCGCCCGCTCCCCCTTGCGCGACGCGCGGAGGGCGCGGCCGTGCAGCGGCAGCACCCGCGCCGCCGCCAGGGCGGGGATCTCGATCCGGGCCCGCGCCCCCTCGGCCAGCGCCGTCTCGACCTCCAGCGTCCCGCCGGCCTCGGTCAGACTGGTCAGCGCGCACGGCGTCACCAGCCTCGCGTGCGAGAACGGATGGTCCCGCCGCATGTAGACCCGCGACGGATCGGAGACGGTGTTCTGCGGCACGGCCCAGGTCTCGAGCAGCTCGTTCCAGCCCGACCCCTGCTGCAGCGGGGGCACGTTCCGCTCCGGGCAGCCGGCCCCCAGCCGGTCCCAGAACCGCGCCTCGCGCGGCGGCGACAGCGGCAACGCCCGCAGCCCGTCCTTGACCGCCCGGGCCAGCGCCCCGGCCTTCATCGGATCGGCGAGGTCCGGGTTGTCCGGATCGACGACCATCAGCGCCGGCTTCATGTGCGCGAGGTGCGAGGCGAGGTCCTTGATCTCCGGCACCCAGCGCACCGCGTACATCGTGTTGTCGATCGCGTCGGCGAAGTTCGACAGAGCCGCGCCGCGCCGCGAGACGACGGCGATCTTCAGCTTGTGCGGCGCGGTCCCCTGCACGTAGCTCTTGGCGAAGTCCGACAGGGTCGGCTTCCCCGCCGGCAGCCGCACCTCGAGCAGCGTGCGCAGGTCGTGGTTGTAGAAGACGTCGTCGCGCGTCCTCGAGACCACGTGCGCCGTCGCCTGCGGCACGCCGAGCGCGGAGAAGAGCGGCCCTTCGATCGGGAACTCGTCCCCTTCGGCCACCAGGATGTCGGTCTCGAACCGCACCTTGTTGCGCGAGACCCAGCTGACGCGTCCCGGCCAGCGCGCCTCGCCCGGCTCGCGCAGCTTCGCCTCGGCGAACGGCTGGCCGGCGTCGCGGCGGAAGTCCCGCTTCAGCGCGTTCCGCACCCACGACAGGAGGATCTCCTCCTCCGGCGGGTAGTCGATGATCTGGTCGGCGCCGACGACCGCGAGCAGCAGGTGCTCCTGGTCCTTGAACGAGCTGGCGGAGAGCAGCACCGGGATGTGGCGCGTGTGCGGATCGTTGCGCAGCCGCTCCATCGGCGCCAGCGAGTCGGGGCGGCAGATCACGACGAGGTCCGCGCCGCCGCGCGCCGCCTTGAGCGCGAGCAGCGCCGCCTGCTCGAACGACTCCACTTCCGCGCCGAGTTCCGCGGCCTTCTCCTTGAGAAGCTTCGCGGTCTCGCCGCCCGGATCGGCGACCAGGATCCGCTTGGCCTCCTCCGGCTTGCGCGTCGTGTCGTCCATCGTTCCCTCGTCCGCCGCGCGCGCCGCGGGGACGCAGCGTCCCCGGCGCGCGGCGCCGCGAAGTCATCTTACTCGACCCGCGCCGCCGAAGGCGGGCTTCGCGCACGCCATTCCGCAAGCGGGCCCTTCGGACGGCGATTCCGCCGAACTGCACGAATCCGTTGAACGGGAGCCGATAGGGCCGTATAGGGTTGACGGAGGGCGAGGAAGCGCACGATTCCTAGCGTCCAGGAAATCCGGCGCCCCTCGGACACTCCTCAGGTCGCGGCGCTTGGGGCGCGCGCGATCATGAAAGCCGGAAGGGCAGGCTTCCGGCCAATACAGTGGGGCTTCGGACTCGTCCACCCACTCTAAAAACCCGGAGAGTCCAAGAACCGGCGCGGGCGGTCCGCGCCGGTTCCTTTTATG
>JAJFTU010000090.1 GCA_021372775.1 bacterium
CGCCGAGGACGCCGCCGAAGAGCGCGACGAGGAAGAGCTTGAAGAGGTCCACCGGCAGCCCGAGGATGAACAGCCCCGGCAGCGTGAAGATCGAGCCGGCGACGATCAGCCCCGAGGCGGCGCCGATCGACTGGACGATCACGTTCTCGAGGATCGTCGAGCGGCGCGGGAAGAGCTGCCCCAGCCCGACCGCGAGGATCGCGATCGGGATCGCGGCCTCGAACACCTGCCCGACCTTGAAGCCGAGGAAGGCGGCGGCGGCGGAGAAGAGGGCGGCGAAGAAGACGCCCATCGAGACCGAGCGCGGCGTCCATTCGCGCATCGCCTCGCGCGCGCCGACGAGCGGCTGATATGTTTCGCCGGCGTTCAGTTTGCGGTAGGCATTGTCGGGGAGCGTGCTGCGCCCTGTTTCCATGCATCCTCCGTGGCGGGTCCCGGCATTTTGGGGTTTATTTGCCCCCCCGGGCAACAGTGGACGTAAGTTTTATCCCCTCCGCGCGCCACCCCGCGCGGGGCCATTCAAGGAGAACGCGATGTCGGAACGCAAGGTCACGATGAAGGGGAACCCGCTTGCGCTCGGCGGCGAGCCGCTCCAGGTCGGCCAGCCCGCCCCCGCCTTCACCGCCCTCAAGGCCGATTTGACCCCGTACAGCCCGGCCGAGGACAAGGGGAAGGTCCTGATCATCAACTCCGTGCCGTCGCTCGACACGCCGGTCTGCCAGGCGCAGACCCGCCGTTTCAACGAGGCCGCCGCCTCGCTCGGCCCGAACAGCAAGGTGCTCGTGGTTTCGATGGACCTGCCGTTCGCCCAGGGCCGCTTCTGCTCCACCGCCGGGATCGAGAATCTCCAGACGCTGTCCGACCACCGCGACGCGGCGTTCGGCAACGCCTTCGGGATGATCATCCCCGCGCTGCGTCTGCTGGCCCGCGGCGTGACGGTCGTCGATCAGAAGGGGATCGTCCGCTACCACGAGACGGTGCCCGAGATCGGCCAGGAGCCCAACTACGAGGCCGCGCTCGCGGCCGCCAAGACGCTGCTCTGACGAGCGTCGCGCCGCGCCGCGGCGCATCGACGCAGGACGCGAAGGGCCGGCCGCAAGCCGGCCCTTTCCTTTGCCCCGGCCGCGGGAGCGATTCGCCGAACGGGAACCGCAAGCCGGCCCTTCCCTATGCCCGGCCGCGGGAGCGACGCGAACGGCCGCGCGCCCCGACCGACGGCCTCGCGCCCGACTGCAAGCCCGCGGGCGCAAGAGCGGCGCGTCGCGGAGCTACTCCGCCGCGACGAAGGCGCCCCAGTAGAACGGGCTCGTCGCGCCGCGCGCCGCGCGCCGCGCCTTCAACTGCTCGAGCTCGGCCGCCGCCAGCGCCTCCGCCGCGTCGAGGCCGCGCAGCAGCCGCGCCCGGTAGAGGCCGTCCATCAGGCGGCTCGTGCGCTCGTCCTGCACCGGCCAGAGGCTCATCACGACGGTGCGCGCCCCGGCCACCTGGAACGCGCGCCGCAGCCCGAGCACCCCTTCGCCGATCCGGACGTCGCCGAGGCCGGTGTCGCAGGCCGAGAGGACCGCCCAATCGACGCCCCCGAGGTCGAGCGTGGCGATCTCCTCGGCGGTCAGCACGCCGTCGTCGTCGCCGCTC
>JAJFTU010000091.1 GCA_021372775.1 bacterium
GGCGATGAAGTCGCTGGGGGTCGAGTTCGTTCTTTCGGCCTCCGCCGTCGGCTCGCTCGACGGAACGGTCGAGCCGCTGCACGTCGTCGTCCCCGACCAGTTCATCGACCGCACGCGGCACCGCGCCGACACGTTCTTCGAAAACGGCGTCGTCGCCCACGTCTCGCTGGCCGACCCATTCTGCGCGGAGCTCTCGCGGCTCGCCGCCGAGGGCGCCCGCGCCGCCGGCGCGGTGGTCCACGAAGGGGGCGTCTACGTCTGCATGGAAGGGCCGCAGTTCTCGACGCGGGCCGAGTCGCTGATGTATCGCGCGCTCGGCGGGCGCGTGATCGGCATGACGAACATGCAGGAGGCGCGCCTCTGCCGCGAGGCGGAGCTCTGCTACGCGACGCTGGCCTTGGTCACGGACTTCGACTGCTGGAAGACCGACGAGGCGCCGGTCTCGGTGGATGTCGTCGTGGAGCGGCTCAAGGTCAACGCCGCGCACGCGAAGGCGGCGATCGCCTACGTCGCGCCGCGCCTGCCGGCGTCGCGGAACTGCGGCTGCGCGCGGGCGCTCGAGACCGCCGTGATCACCTCCCGCCGCGCGATCCCGGCCGAGGCGATCGCCAAGCTCGGGCCGATCGCCTCGCGCGTCCTCGGCGATGGCGAGTAAGGGCGGGCGCGGGGCGGCCCGCCGGCGGGCCTTGGCGCTGACCGCGGCGGGGCTGCTGGTTCTGGCGCTGCTCTTCTTCGTCCTCGACCAGCCGATCGCGTCGTGGATCTCCTCGACGCGCACGCCGTGGCTGACGTCGTTCTTCCACGGCGTCTCGCAGTTGCGCGGGATCGTCTTCTTCGGCCTCGCCGGCGCCGCCGTGCTCGGCGTCGGCGCGATCTTCGGCGCGGGCGGTTTGAAGCGCGCCGGGACGACGATGGTCGTCGCCGTGCTCGTTTCGGCGCTCGCCGTCTGCGTGCTGAAGCCGATCGTCGCCCGGCCCGGACCCGAGGGATGGGGCGACCAGACGGGCGAGTCGTGGATCGAGCGGCGCTGGGGGCGTTTCCCCTCCGGCCACACGGCGGCGGCCTTTTCCGCGGCGGCCGGGCTCGCTTCGGTCTACCCGGCGACGGCGCCGATCGGGTACGCGCTCGGCGGCGTCGTGGCCTACGAGCGGATCTACCGCAAGGTCCACTACCCGTCGGACTGCCTCGCCGGCGCCTGGCTCGGCGTGCTCGCCGCGCGCTGGGCGGCGCGCCGCTGCGGCGGCGGAACGAAGGGACGGAAGTGACGCGAAGCCGGCGTGCGGCGCCGGCGCGCGCGGTCCGCGGCGCCGGCGTCGCGCACGGTCGGCGCCCGTCGCGGGCGACGTGGGCGCGGCCTTTGGGGCGTCTCGGCGCGGTCCTCTTCGCCGCGGCGCTCGCGTTCGTCGGCGTCTCGTTCGGCGCGGAGAAGCCGAACGTGCTGCTCGTCACGTTCGACACGACGCGCGCCGACCACGTCGGCTGCTACGGCGCGTCGTTCGCGCGCACGCCGACGCTCGACCGGCTCGCCGCGGAAGGCACGCGGTTCGAGACGGTCTTCAGCCCCGCGCCGCTCACCGTTCCGGCGCACGCCGCGCTGATGACGGG
>JAJFTU010000092.1 GCA_021372775.1 bacterium
GGCCTCGGCCTCTCCGTCGCCTACGCCCTCGTCGAGGCGAACGGCGGCCGCATCGACGTCGGCGCCCGCCCCGGCGGCGGCGCCCGCTTCGCGATCGTCTTCCCCCCGGCCGCTCCCGGCATCGACTGAGCCGCCGGATCCCGCGGCTTCTCGAAAGTCACCGCGTCCGCCCCGTCGCTTCGTCGTCCTGGTCTACGATTCCGAGGCGGACGCCGGGGGACGCCGTGCCGCCCGGCTTGGGGCCGACGAATCGGGGCACGTCAGGGAGGTCGCGAATGCGGGCGCTTATCCTGTTGTCGCTGTCGCTGCTTCTCTGCGGGTGCGACTTGGAGTACTGCCTGGATTTGCCGGTGACAAAGGACATGGTGATTGGCGAATACGACTTCGTGTCCGCCAGCGGCAAGTCCGATCGCATCGGCGATCGCCTCGTCCTTCGGAAGGACAACGCATACGTCCTCGTTCGTGGCGTAAGGGCTGGAAGACCACAGAGCGAGACCGGCACATGGAGATTTGGCGTAGATAGCGCTCTCGGAAAGTACGTCATCTTGTCACGGGCTGGCGGCGGCGAGCTGTTGCCCGCCGTGGCGACGTTGAACGGCGAGATTCACTTGATATGGAGTTTCGACGAAGCGCTCTGGTTCCGGAAGCCGAAGAACGCGACTTCGCGGGAGAAGCCGATCGAAACGGAGAAGGGGCGGCGTCCGCTGCTCGGCGGCGCGAAGTAGCGCGACCGCGGGCACGGCCACTTGGCCCGCGAAAGGCGCGGCGGCCCTCTCCATCGTTCGCCGGGCGTGGGAGTGGCAAGGGAGGATGGCGCTGCCGCAGTTCCGCCGCGAGCGGCGCTCGCGACTCGAAGCGGTTTTCGGCGTCTCCTTGCTGAGCGTCTCCGAAGCTGGCAGTCGGCGAACGGCAAGCGACGCCGGCGCCGCGGAGTTGGAAATCGAAACAGTGGTTGAGACAGTGGTGAAGCATCGGGGCCAGCAAGAACGGCAGCAGTGGGGGACACAGACCACATGCAAGAGACCAACGCCGTGATCGCGTCGGTCCGGTCGCGAGGGCGGAAGGCGGGAAGGCGCGCGCTCTTGGTCTTGGCGAGCGTTTCGTTCGCTGTCGCGGCGGCAAGCGACGCGCGGCGCGTATTCGAGGTCGATCCGAAGACGGCGCACTGCATCACTTGTCGAGACGGTGATCCCGTGGATGAGGTCCTGGCGACGGCACGGCTGTGTCGCGAGAGAAGCTTGGAGTCGTGGTTGGCAGAGCACTTGATCAAGTCCCCTAAGGACCACTCACGCGTGAACAGTCCGCGCGGCGCACGGCGCTACTTCGATTCTCTCGTCTCAAGCGCACTGTGTTTCGAGGAGGGAACCGACGCTGTGTGCTACGAACATGTTCCGTGTCGGTTCTGGGACTGCTACAAGTCATATTTGAGCCGGTATTCGTCGGCCGGTCGGCGGCTGTGGCGGAAACGGGTACCGACCCTGGACCTCCCGGTCGTTCCGTTTGTCGCCAAGGACCAGATTCGCTACTTGAGCAACGGCCGAGACGCCGTGTCGCTCGTGGTCGTCCAGTATGGAACCGGAAGTGTGACTGCCGAAATCGACCTTCCGAAGTCTCTTGGGCTTGTCGTTGCGGACATGAAACCGAACTGTCCTGCGGTGTCCTCCGGCTCATTCGTCGCGGTGCAGGGCTGGATGAGAGGGCGCGAGGGCGAGGCCGCGTCGAATGTCTTCGTGGTGGCAACGCATTAGCGGCGTTCGGCCGCCCTTCCGGACCTGAGCGACGAACGACTTGGATTCGGCCAAGTCCGCGCGCTGCTGCTTGATCTCCGGTTTGTCGACCACGCCGGGAGGGCGGCGCCCGCAGCCTCGATTGTGGGGCCGATCATTCGGGGCGAAGTTGAGGTGCACGGCTTGGTCTGTGACCGCCGGGTTTTGAAGGCCGACCCGCTGGGGTCCATCTATCGGGTGTATTCGCGCCCGCATGAGGCTGAAGCCGGCGCGTTCGTTCGAACGTCGCACCGCCCTCTGATCTTGCGAGCGCGGGCGTCCGTCATGGCCTTCCGCCTGGGCGCCCGTTTCGGGATCGTCGTGCGCCGGCCGCTCCCGGCATCGACTGAGCCGGCGGATCCCGCGGCTTCTCGAAAGGCACCGCGTCCGCCCCGTCGCTTCGTCGTCCTGGTCTACGATTCCGAGGCGGACGCCGGGGACGCCGTGCCGCCCGGCTAGGGGCCGACGAATCGGGGCAGGTCAGGGAGGTCGCGAATGCGGGCGCTGATCCTGTTGTCGCTGTCGCTGCTTCTCTGCGGGTGCGACTTGGAGTACTGCCTGAATTTGCCGGTGACAAAGGACATGGTGATTGGAGAATACGATTTCGTGTCCGCCGACGGCGAGTCCGATCGCTCCGGCGACCGCCTCGTCCTTCGGAAGGACAACTCGTACGTGCTAATCCATGGCGTAAAGGCCGGAAGACCAGAGAGCGAAACCGGCACATGGAGTTTTGGTTCAGATAGGGCGGCTGGTAAGTACGTCACGTTGTCCGGGAATGGCGGCGTGCTCTTGCCCGCTGTGGCGACGTTGAACGGTGAGATTCACTTGATATGCAATTTCGACGAAGCGCTCTGGTTCCGGAAGCCGAAGAACGCGACTTCGCGGGAGAAGCCGATCGGAACGGAGAAGGGTAGGCGTCCGCTGTTCGGCGGCGCGAAGTAGCGCGACCGCCGGCACGGCCACGTGGCCCGCGAAAGGCGCGGCGGCCTCCGCGTCGTTTCAAGAAGATCAGCGGGAAAGAGGAATCTTCCCCTGCGAGGACTCGGGGCTGTAGCGGGGGGGCGCCGGAACGCCAAATCCGCCGGCCGAGGGCGAGCAGCGCGGGGATGCTCGCGGCGAGGACGAGTGTCGCGGCCGCCGCGGCGGCGGCCGCGGCTCCTCGAAAGTCACCGCGCCCGCGCCCGCCGCTCCCTCGTCCTGGTCTACGATTCCGAGGCGGGCGCGGGGGGATGCCGCGCCTCTCGGCTTCCATGGACGGACCAGCGGGGGTGGAACATCAGGGCCGGCAGGCGATGGGGGATGTCGTTCAAATGACCAAGAGCACGGTGCAGGGCGCCCGAGAGATTCTGGTCTTGGCGCCGGGGATCACGTACTGGGCGGCGCTGGCCTGCTGCGCGGCGAATGCCGAGAAGATGCGCGGAGTCGTGGACGGCGTTGGACGCACGAGTTGGAGCCGTGCGTTCGACGCGGTCATGCCTCCCCTGTGGGACATTGTCGCGGGGCGGGTCTCGATCATGGATGCGCGGGCGGTCAAGAACTACGTGACGCCGGAGACGAGCGTCTGGGAACCGGAAGAGATGTTCTGGTACGCGATGGAGGCGGCGGGCACCTTGGAGATCGCAGCCGACGCCGCTCGTACCGGGGCTCGGAGGGGGACGCGCTGGCACTTCTGCGATTCGGTGATGAAGCTCGCGGAGGTGACTCTCGGCGCCGAGGAGTTCCTGCAGGGGAGCGGCCTTCCCTTGAATGACCTGTGGGAGAAGGAGGTGCAGTCGCAGGCCGCGATCTTCGAACTTCTCAGGAACCGGAGGAATCCGGACCCGGATGTTGTCGAACGCGTGCGCGAGGTTGCCCTCGAGTCGGCGAAGCTCCATCGCGCCGCCGCGGACTTGATTTGCCAAGCACAGCGGGAGAGCTAGGCGGCCTCGGTCGCGGGCAATGTGGGCGGCGCAAGGGGGACGACGAAGATGCGCGGAATTGAGGAACTCAAGTCGTGGGGACGGCGGCTGTCGCCTTGGGGGCTTGCTGCGTACTGCGTCTGGAACGCCGAGAAAGTGCTGCCGGTCGTGGAGACCTTCGGGACGAAGGAGGCGCGGGAGACGGTCACGGCGACGATGCCGCTTCTTTGGGCGGCGGTGCTCTCGTGGGGCGCGGCCGAAGGCGGCGCTTCGCTTCCCGACGTCTACTCGATGCCGGAAGTGCTCGCCTCTCCCGATTCGGACGGACCGCTCGCCTCGCAGCCGTCGATGATGGCCCTCGGCGCCGTGCAGGCGGCGATCGACGCCGTGCGCGGCCGGTCCGACGAGTGGGTCGAGGAGGAACTCGGCGATTCGTACAGCCAGACGCTCGGCGTCGCGCGGCACTTGGATTCCATCGATCGCTCGTTGTCTCCCTCCGACGCCGGGCCGCTCGAGGCGATGGAGCACGAGGCGCAGGGGGAAGGATCCCGTCTGCTCGAAGGGAAGGACGCGGCGGGTCCGGCGGTCGTGGAAACGCTGAGAGCGATCGCCCGCAGGATGGCGGGCCAGTACGCGGCGGCCTCCGCGGCGTTTCAAGAAGATCAGCGAGAGAGAGGAATCTTCCCCTGCGAGGACTCGGGGCTGTAGCGGGGGGCTTCGCCGGAACGCCAAATCCGCCGGCCGAGGGCGAGCAGCGCGGGGATGCTCGCGGCGAGGACGAGCGTCGCGGCCGCCGCGGCGACGACGAACGCGGCGGGCCGGACAAGTCCCCGCGACAGCGCGCGGCGGAGGTGGAGGACGCCGAGCGGGAGGTTGAGCGCGAGGGCGGTGGCCGTGCCCGACATGTAGCGGCGCAGCGCGATCGTCGCCGCGAGGTGCGGGACGAAGACGTTCGCGACCATGGCGAAGACGTACCCCGAGAAAAGATAGGCGCCGAGCGACAGCGGACCCTGCAGCGTCGCGGCGGCGGCCGCGGCGACGAGGAGCAGCGAGAGGACGGCGACGGCGAAGCGGAAGGGCGCCGGCGGCACGGGGCGGCGCAGCGGGCCGAACCGCCTCGACCACGCGGGCAGACGCCGCTTCTCGTCGGCGCGAAGGCCGCAACCGTGTTCGGCGGCGAGACGCCTCGACCACGCGGGCAGATACAGCGCCTCCTCGGCGTTGTGGACCAGCGCTCCGATGACGAAGAACCAGACGAGCGCGTTCGCGGAGAACATCGCGGCGCGGTCAGTTGGTCGTGCGGCGGCGCGCGAGGAGGGCGCGGCCGCGCAACTGCTCCAGCGCGGAGGAGAGGATCAGCTCGGCGGTGATCCCGGGAAACG
>JAJFTU010000093.1 GCA_021372775.1 bacterium
CACGGCGAGTCGCTCGGCGAGCACGGCTACTTCTTCGGCCACGGCGAGTACGCCTACGAAGAGTCGCTGCGCGTGCCGCTCTTGGTCCGCGCCCCCGGCCTCGTGCCCGCGGGAACGCGCCTGGCGGGAAACGTCGGCAACGCCGACGTCGCGCCGACGCTGCTCGACCTCGCCGGGGCGCCGGCGACGAACGACGCGTTCGACGGTCTCGACCTCGCGCCGCTGCTCCGCGCCGGCGGCCGGCCGGCGGCGCCCGCGCGCGCGTTCGTCCACCTTTCCGACCACGAACTCGTGCATGCGGAGAATCCCCGCCGCGGCCCCGCGGGAAGGGCGGGGCGCTGGCGGGTGCTGCGCGAAGGGACGATGGTCCTCGTGCGCGTGCCGCGCGCCGCCGGCGGTTTCGACGACGAGCTGTACGACCTCGCGGCCGACCCGCGGCAGCGGAACAACCTCGCCGCTGCGCGTCCCGACGACGTGCGGCGAATGGCGCGGCGGCTCGACGACGAGCTGCGTCCGCTCCTCGCCCGCTTCGCCGCGAGCGGCGCGGCGGAGGCGCCGCAGGCGCCGGACCTCGAACGGCTGAAAGGGCTCGGCTACGCCCGCTGACGGGCCGGCCGAACGCGCCGCGACGCCCCGGCCGCGACGCACGACCAGGCGCGCGGGCCGAGCCGTTTCCGCGCGGCCGAGACAGGCCGCCGCCGAACCGGCGGCGCCGCGAAGGCGAAGACCGCGGGGCGCGCCCCGCCGAACAGCGAAGAGCGGAGCGTCGGGCGACGAACGCCCGCGCGCCGCGAAGCGCCCAACGACGCGCGGCCGAACGCGCCGCGCCCGGAACGACCGATGAACCTCCTCCGCGCCGGCGAACGACGCCTGCTCGCCCTGATGGACGCGATCGAAGGCCAAGCGTGGGGTCCGCTCGCGACCCTCGCCCTGCTCGCGGCCGTCGTCGCCCCCCGCACGCTGCTCGAGATCGCGGTGCCGCGCAATCCGGTCTTCGCCGGCCTCGCCGCCTTCGTCCACTACCCGCTCGCCTACGCCGCGCCGTTCCTCGCCCTCTCGCTGACGCTGGCGGTCTTCGCGCGGCGCGCGCCGGCGCGGGTCGCGCGGCTGATGAACGTCGCCTGGATCCTCACCGCGCTGCCGCCGCTCGCCGACCTGCTGCTCCACCGCGCCGCGGAGAAGCCGGCGATCGGCTACCTGCTCGCCGATCCGTCGGAGCTCGGCCGGATCGCGCTCCGCTTCTTCGATCCGCGCGTGCCGCTCGTCGGCACGACCCCCGGAATCCGCATCGAGGCGATGGCGGCGGTCCTGCTCGGCGCGCTCTACGTCTTCCTGCGCACGAGGCGGCCGCTGCGCGCCGTCGGCTGCGCCGTCGCCGTCTACGTCGTCTCGTTCTTCTTCTTCGCGCTGCCGACGCTCGTCGCCGGCTTCTTCCGCTTCGTCAACCCGCGCCTCGCGCTCGACGACGTGCTGCGCGGCGAAGGGGTGTTCTTCCGCGCGATCGGCGAAGACGCGCCGGACTGCGCGTCGATCCTCTGGCTGCTCCCGCTGCTCGCGGTCCTCTTCGCGCTTTGGAAGCGGGCCGAGCGGAACGCCGCTCCGGCCGACCGCTGGTTCGGCGGACGCGGCGCGCCCGCGCGCGACGCGACGCAGCCGACAAGCGCCGCGACGGCGGAAAGAGAGGAAGAGGGCGCGGCGCACGCCGCGACGGCAAGGGATGCGGAGAGCGGCGCGGACGAGCGGCGCGAGCCGCTGCAGGCCGTCGCGCCGACGCTGATCGCCTCGCTTTGGGCGGGCGTCGCCGCGGCGCGCGCGCTGCACATGCCGGCCGGCCCGCTCGTCTGGGCGCCGTTCGACGCCCTCGCCTTCGTCGGCGCGACGCTCGCGGTCCTCTTCGTCGTCGCCGCCGCGCGCCGATGCGCGCGGGCCGCCGCCGCGGCGGAAACGGCGTTCCTCGCCGCGGGGGTCCTGCTCGCGGCGTTGGCCCTCGGCCGCGCCCCCGCGCTCGGCCTCGCCGCGACGGCCGCGGCGCTCGTCCCGTTCGCCTGCCGCGTGATTCCCGAGGCCCGTCGCGGCCTCGCCGCGGCGGTCCTCTTCCCCGTCGCCGCCTGCGGCGCCTTCGTCGCCGGATACGCGCTCGTCGTCGGACCGGAGGCGCCGGCGCGCCTGCCGCTCGCCGCGCTCGGCTTCGCGATCGCCGCGGGGCTCGCCGCCGGCGCGTTCGCCGCGGTCGAAGCGCCGCGTCCGCCGTGGCTGCCGATCGCCGCCTGGAGCGCCGCCTTCACGCTTGGCGCGCTTCTCGCGGGAACGCCGATCCTGATCCTCGCCGCGCTGCCCGCCGGCGCCGTCGCGGGGGTCGTCCTCGTCGGCGCGCGGCCGGGGCTCGGCCCGCGGCGCGGACGCCTCGTCGGCGCGGTGGCCCTCGGCCTCTGCCTCTTCGGCCTGACCCGCGCCGCGACGATCGTCGAGCCGCGCGCGGCGGAGCTGCGCCGCGCGGCCCAATCCGTGCCGCGCCTCGACGTGCTGCGCGGCCAGGAGCTCGAAGGGAAGAACGACTGGAAGGGGGCGCTGCTCGCCTATCAACGCGCGCTCGACACCGACCCGGCCTACGTCCCGGCGCTGCGCGCGCGGGGGCTCGGCCGGCTGCGGTTCGAGAAGAACGTCGGCGCGGCGCTGCCCGACCTCGAGCGGGCCGTCGCGCTCGCCCCCGACTCCGCGCCCGACCTCGCCAACCTCGCCGGCGCCTATCTGCAGGCCGAGCGCGCGGCGGAGGCGCTGCCGCTGCTCGACAAGGCCGCGCGGCTGGAGCCGGAGCGGCCGCAGACCCTCTTCAACCGGGCGCAGGCGCTGGAAGCGCTCGGGCGGAGCGGCGAGGCCGCCGACGGTTGGAGGGCCTACATCGCCGTCGCCGCCTCGATCCCCGCCGAGGCGCAGAGCGTCGCCGAAGCCCGCGCCCATCTCGCCGCCCTCGCACGGTGAAGCCGAGACTGTTGCACGGTGAAGCCGAGACTGTTGCGCCGCCCGAACGAGGCCGCGCGGCTCTTCTCTGCGCCTCCTCCGCCGGGGAGGAAACGGGTCTTCGGTCAGCTTGCCCGCAATCCGGGGCAACACACGCCTACTGATTCGCCGGTCCGTCCCCGTGCAACAGGCTCGGCTTCACCGTGCAACAGGGTCGGCGTCACCGTGCAACAGGGTCGGCTTCACCGTGGGAGGGTCAGCGCTTCTTGGCGACGCGGCGGCGGACCGCCTTGTTGTGGGCTTCGAGGTCGGCGCTGAAGGTGTGCCCGCCCTTGCCGTCGGCGACGAAGTAGAGCGCCTCCGTCCGTTCCGGCTCGACCGCCGCGGTCAGCGCGGCGAGCCCCGGGGAGGCGATCGGGCCGGGCGGCAGGCCGAAGACGTGATACGTGTTGTACGGGTCCTTCCGTTCCAGGTCCCGCTTGTGGATCTTGCCGTCGTAGGCGCCGGCCCGCTTCGCGGCGAAGATCACCGTCGGGTCGCACTGCATCTTCATGCCGCGCCGCAGCCGCTCGTAGAAGACCCCCGCGATCTTCGCCCGCTCCTCCGGCTTCGCGGTCTCCTTCTCCACCATCGAGGCGACCGTCGTCGCCTCGCGCGGCGAGAGCCGCAGCCGCTCCAGCTTCCCCTTGTTCGGGCGCAGGAAGCGCCGCTCGTAGGCGCGGACGAGCGCCCGCGCCACGCGCTCCGGCGCGGCGCCGACGGAAACGCGGTAGGTGCCGGGGAAGAGATACCCCTCGAGGTCGGCGCACTTCGCGTCGAACGAGCGCGCCGGGGCGGGATCGCGGAACGCCGCCGCGAACGCCTTCGCCTCGCCGACGCCGTTCTTCTCGAAGACCTCCGCGGTCTGCGCGAGGTCGAGCCCTTCGGGGATCGTGACCTTCTTCGCCGCCGTGCCGGAGCGGCCGAGCGCCTCGAAGACCGACCTCGGCGAGATCGGCCGCGGGAGGACGTACTCGCCGGGCTGGATGTCCCGCTCGCGCCCGCGCCGACGCATCAGGTCGAGCACGCGCGCCGCGGGGCCGACGATCCGCGCCCGCTCCAATTCCTGCGCCAGCGCCGCCGCCGACATCCCCTCTTCCACGCTCAGCGGCGCGGCGCCGCTCCCCATCTCGTCCTGCGGACGCGTCCAGAAGCGGTGCTCCGACCACAGCGTCCACAGCGGGACGGCCGCGGCGGCGACGATCGCCAGCCCCAGCCCCAGCGCCAAACGCCGAATCCACTTTCCGAGACGCCCGGCCTTCCGTCCGCCGCGCGCCGCGCCCTTCTTTCCGCCGCGCTTCACCGCGTTCCCTCGTCCTTCGTCCCCGCGCCGTCGAGGAACGCCTGCAGGATCAGCGCCGCCGCGATCTTGTCCACCACCTGCCGGCGGCGGCGGCGCGAAACGTCCGCTTCGATCATCGTCCGCTCGGCGTCCACGGTCGTCATCCGCTCGTCCTGGCGGTGGATCGCGAGGCCGAACCGCTCGGCGACGGCCTGCGCCACGAAGTCGGCCTCGGGGCACATCTTCCCCGGCGTGCCGTCGAGGTTGAGCGGAAGCCCGACGACGGCGTCGGTCACCTCGCGCCCCTCGAGCCACTCCGCGAGCTGCTCGAGGTCGCGCCTGATGCCGGCGCGGCGGATCACGGTCAGCGGAAAGGCGATCCGCCCCGCGTCGTCGCTGATCGCGAGGCCGAGCGTCTTCGTGCCGACGTCGATGCCGAGATAGCGTCCCACGGCGCGCATTCTCCGCGCGGCGCGCTTGCGGCGCCACGTTCCGCCGGGCGTCCCGCGGATCGACGAAGAGGGCGCGCGCCGCGCCCGCGGCGTCAGAACGCCTCGCCGATCGAGACGAAGAACTGCCCCGGCGACTCCCCCTCCTGCCGGTCGAGCTTCCAGCCGTACTCGGCGCGCAGCGCGCCGAACGGCGTCGCGTACTGCACGCCCACGCCGGCCGCCTTGCGCAGCTTCCCCTTGTAGAAGTCGGAGGCCCGCTCCCAGACGTTGCCGACGTCGTAGAAGACGACCGCGTGCGCCCGGCCCCAGAAGCGGTACCGCGCCTCGAGGTTCGTCACCAGCATCGACTCGCCGCCGAGCGCGTTCCCGCCGGGGCCGTCGAGCGGCCCGACCTTGTCGCGGGCGAAGCCGCGCATGCTGTCGGCGCCGCCGGCGAAGAAGCGCTGCGAGAGCGGCACCGCCGCGGTGTCCTTGAACGGCCAAGCGAGGCCGAAGCGGGTCGAGCCGGCGAGCGTCAGCCGCCCCTTCGGCACGTACCCCGCGACCTGGCCGGTGACGCGCGCGAACGTCGCCTCGGAGAGCAGCGCCTTCCCCCAGATCCCGGCCTCGGCGCGGGCGATCCAGCCGCGGGTCGGAAGGAACGGATCGTCGCGGCGGTCGAGGATCAGCGTGCCGAGGAAGCCGCCGAGGCGGATCTTGTCCAGCCGCCGCCCTTCGTCGGAGAGGACCTGCTGGATCGCGTCCGGGTCGAGCGTGACGTTGGTGAAGCGGTTGTCCTCGAGCTCGTAGCGCAGCTGGACCCGCGTGCCGCGCCGCTGCTGCGGCGAGGCGAGCTGCAGCGCGATTCCGGTCGTCTCCAGCGTGAAGCCGTCCCGCTCCTCGCGCTCGATGCCCAGCGTGCCGAGCCCTTCCAGCAGGTCCTCGTCGAGATGCCGGTCCTCGATCGTCGCCCGCAGGCCGGAGCGCTTCGACGAGCCGTAGGCCTGCAGGCTTCCCGTGCGGGCGAGGCCCCAGAGGTTGTCGTCGGAGAGCGTCATCGAGCCGAGCGCCCGCTCCTCCGTGTCGTAGCCGACCGTGGTGAGCAGCGAGAGGCGCGGGTTCTCGTCGAGCCGCACGACGACGTCCCGGCGCGCAGGATCGCCTTCGACCGGCTCGGTGCGGATCTCCACCTTGCGGAAGAGACCGAGGCGGAACAGGTCGCTCTCCGTGCGGCGGATCGCCCCCGAGGAGAGCGGCTTCCCCGGCGCGAGGTGCAGCGCCGGCTCGACGATCTTCTTCTTCGTCGCGACGAGTCCCTCGAAGCGCACGTTCCGCACCGTCGCCGCGCGCCCCGCGCGGATGCGGAAGACGATGTCCACCTTGCCGTTCAGGACCTCGGGGCGGGTCACGACGCGCGATTCCCAGTAGCCGGCGTCGTCGAGCGTCTCGCGCAGCTTCGTCTCCGCCGTCTTCAGCAGGTCCGGCAGGAACAGATCGCCGCTCTTGAACGGGATCTTCGCCGTCGCCGGGCCGAGCTCGTCCGGCCAGTCCCCTTCGACGCGGAGCAGGCCGACCCGCGACTGCGGCCCTTCGTCGACGACGAACGTGACGTCCGCGACCTCCCCCGCGCCGCGCAGGCGCACGAGCGGATCGACCGTCGCCTCGAGGTAGCCGCGCGCGGCGTAGAGCGTCCGCACCGCGTCGGCGTCCTCCTGCGCGAGGCGCGGCTTGAACGTCTCGCCGCTGATTCCGCCGAGGACGCCCGGGCGGCGCAGCAGCACCTGATCGAACAGCTCGTCCTTGCCGAGCGCCTTCTGCCCTTCGAACGCGACCTTGCCGACCTTGACGCGCGGCCCCGGATCGACGTCGATCGTCAGGACGCGCGCCGCCTCGTCGGCGATCCGCACGTCCACCGTCGCCGCGGCGAAGCCGTCCTCGGCCAGCGCCTCGCGCGCGACGCGCGTCGCCTCGCGCAGGCCGTCGGGGCGGAATCCGGCGCCGCCCCACAGCTCGACGAGGACGTCCTTGACCCGCCGCACGGCCGTCGTCGGCCCGTTCCAGCGCACGTCCCAGCGCGGCCCCGGCTTGACGTCGAAGACGGCGACGGCGCGCGCCGGCCGGCCGGTCGTCTCCTGCCGTTCGACGCGCGGCGCGACCTCGGCGTCGAGATACCCTTCGCGCGCCAGCACCCGCTGCAGCGCCTCGCGCGCCTCGATCAGCTGGAACTGCGGCACGCGCTTCCCCGCGGCGAGGCCGAGGTCGCGGCGCACCGAGAGCTTCACCCCCGCCGGCAGGCCGTCGATCGTCACGCCGCCCAGCTTCGGCGGCGCGGCGCCGAGCGACTCCGACGAGGTCTCGCCGAAGCGGTGCAGCCAGCGCAGGTCGAGCGTCACGCCGCCGTACTCGTCGCGTCCGAGGGCGATCCGCAGCTCGCGCGAGATCTCGCGCTCGATGCGGTACAGGTCGCGCCCTTCGGACGAGAGGTCGCGGGAGTAGATGATCGTCGTGCGGTCGTCCACGCGGCGCCCGACCGTCAGCCGCGCGGTCGGGCGCGTCTCCGCGCCGACGACCGACGGGGCGATGCCGAAGCGGTTCAGGCCGAGGTACTTCCGCGCCGGGCCGGCGAGCAGGAACTCGCCGAGCTGCGTGCCGAAGTAGCTCGTCGCCAGCTCCGACGTCACCTGCCCCGCGGCGCCGGTCGCGACTTCCGTCGGCGGCTGGCCGGTGAGCAGCAGCAGCAGGATGTCGCGCTGGCTGAGCGCGGGGGCCGACGTGAGCTGGTAGTCGAGCGTGTCCGGCGTGGCGTCGAGGTCGAGCCGCACGCTGTAGCCGCGGACGTCGGTCGTCATCCGCATCCGCAGCCGCATCGGCTCGCCGCGCGGATCGTCGAAGATGATCTGCCCCGAGGAGACCTCGTAGTCCACGCCGCGGAAGGTGATCTTGCCCCCTTCGACGAAGACGACGCTCCCCGCGAAGAGCGGCGCGCCCGGATCGCCGGTGACGTCGATCCCGACCGAGACCTGCAGCCGCGCCATCTCGGTCCGCACGGCGAGCGACTCCTCGGCGACCAGCTTCACGCGGAGGCCGATCCGCGTCAGCCAGTGGGAGCGGCTCGTCGCCGGCTCGAGCTTCCGCACGCGCGTCCCCGGCGCCATCTCGATCTCGAGCGGGCGCGTGTACCGTCCGGCGAGCATCTTCACCTCGCCGCGGACCTCCGGATCGGAGGCGGGGCCGACGAGCCGCACGTCGGCGTCGTAGCGCCCCCAGACCCCCTTCGGGAACGAGAGCGCGAAGTCCTTGCCGACGAAGTGCATGTCCACCCGCCCCGGCGCCAGCCCGGGCATCGTCAGCGTCCCGTCGAAGACGACGTCGCCGCCGCCGAGCCGGAACTTCCCGTCCTTGACCTTCATCGCCCGGTCGCGGAACTCGAGCGTCGCCTGCAGATCGTCCACAGCGTCGGTGTACGGCAGCAGCCGCAGCCGGCCCCCCTCGAGGCGCAGCGCGCCGGTGAGGTCGGGATCGGCGAAGCTCCCGCCGATCTTCAGCGCCCCGGTCGCCTTGCCGGCGGCGAGCACGTCGGGATCGAAGACCTCGAGGAACTGCAGGTCCGCCGCGACGTCGAGGCCGAGCGCCAGACGCCCGCGGTTCGCGCCGAACAGGCCGACGCGCCCCCGCGCGGAGATCTTCCCGCCCGTCGCGCCGACGATCGCGAACGGCGCGTCCTCGGCGACCTTCAGCTCGCCGTCGGCGAGGTCGAAGCGGGCCGGCGCGGCGAGGCGCGCCGAGAAACTCGCCGTCGAAGCGTCGAGCGAGCTCAGCGCCAGATGTCCCTTCCAACGCTCCGGCGCCCCCGCCTCGCCTTCGAACGCGAGCTCGCCGCCGGCGCGCAGGTCGGCGTCGACGTCGAGCGGCTTCCGCCGCACGAGCGCGGCGAGGCCGAGCAGGTCGAGGTCGGCGAAGGAGAGGCGCGCGGCGAGGCGCGGCGTCCAGATCGGGCCGGAGACGGCGAGCGA
>JAJFTU010000094.1 GCA_021372775.1 bacterium
GCGCCTGCCGATCGTGGCGATGACCGCCAACGCGATGAAGGGCGACCGCGAGCGCTGTCTCGAGGCGGGGATGGACGACTACGTCTCCAAGCCGTTCGCCCTCGCCGACGTCGAGCGCGCCCTCGACCGCTGGCTTCCCCGCGCCTGATCCGCGGCGCCGACGCACTGGGGGCCGTTCTGAGCGCGGGGGCGCGAGGAGAAATGCCGATGATCGCCGCTCGAATGATCCCGTTGAGCCTGCTTGCGTTCGCCGCGCTCGCCGCGGCCGCCGCCGCGCCCGCCGCGGCGCAGATCCCCGAGGACCGCAAGGCGCTGACGCGCACGATCTCCTACGCGGAGATGAAGAGCTTCCTCGCCTCGATCGACGGCGTCGGGCCGGTCCGCGTCTCCGAGGAGGCGAAGACCGCCGAGGGGCGCTCGGTCTTCCTCGTCCACGCCGCGCGCGGCAAGGCGCCGTCGTTCCGCGTCCTCTTCTTCGCCCAGCAGCACGGCGACGAAGTTTCGGGGAAGGACGCGCTGCTCTACCTGCTGCGCGACGTCGCCCGCCGCCCCGAGACGCTGCCCGCCGACGTGGACCTCTGGGTGATGCCGATGGTCAACCCCGACGGCGCGGAGGCGGGGAAGCGCCGCACCTCGACCGGCGCCGACCTGAACCGCGACCACATGGTGCTCGAGAACCCCGAGACGCAGGCGCTGCACCGCGTCGCCCGGCGCGTGCGGCCGCACGTCGCCGTGGACTGCCACGAGTTCGGGCGCGACACCGACCGCGACCAAGGCTTCAACTCCTGGGCCGAGATCACGATGGACAACCTGAACAACCCGCTCTTCGATCCCGCCGTCGTCGCCGCGGCGAGCCGTTGGGTCGAGGAGGGGGCGGCGGCCGAGCGCGCCGCGGGGCACAACTTCCTGCGCTACACGGTCGGCGGCCTGCCGCCGCGGGAGAACCAGCGCCACTCCGCGCCGGAGGCGGACAGCGCGGTCAACTCGATGGGGATGTACGGCGGGATGGCGTTCATCGTCGAGGCCGGCGTGCGGCGCGCCGACGACGGCCACGCGTCCGACCTCGCCTCGCGCGTGGACGCCTACCTCGTCCTGCTGAAGCGGTTCCTCGCCCCCAACCCGCACCGCGCCGCCGACGTCGCCGCGATCGAGGCCGCGCGGCGGAAGCCGCTGCCGCCGTTCCTGCCGACGAACTACCTCTGGGTCAACCGGGGAACGACGATCACCGAGTTCCCGCTGATCGAGACGGCCACGGGAAAGACGGTGCGGATCCCGACGGCGAACATGATGACCGAGGTGGCGGTGAAGAGCGCCGTCGCGACGCCGGTCGGCTACGCCGTCGAGCCGCGCGCCGCCGCGGCGTTCAAGACGCTCTTCGCGCGGCACGAGATCCCGTTCGAGGAGTTGGCCGCGCCGCGCGGCGTCGCCGCGGAGCGCTGCACGCTCGTCCGGATGGAGGACGAGTTCGACGAGGTCTACTCCCGCTACGACGGACGGCAGATCGTGACCTGCGCCGCGGCGAAGGAGGAGACGCTGCCGGCGGGGACGCTGCTCGTGACGCTGCGCGGCGAAGCGGCGACGCGGGCCGCGCTGCTGCTCGAGCCGGCCGCGCTCTACGGCGTCTACCAGTACCCGCGCTTCCGCCCCTTCGCGGTCGCCGGGGCGGCGCTGCCGGTTCTGCGCGTGACTCGTTGAGGAAGGCGGCCTAGGACAAGAACGGGGCGGGATCGCCGGCCCCTTCGCGGATCACGCGGGGTTCGCCCTCCGAGAGATCCACGACGGTGGACGGCTCGACGCCGCCCCAGCCGCAGTCGAGGAACAGGTCCACCAGCTTGCCGGTCCGCTGCTCGATTTCGTCGGGATCGGCGAGCGCGTAGTCCTCGCCGGGCATCTTGACGGTCGAGGCGAGCATCGCGCCCCCCGCCGCGCGGGCCAGCTCGATCGCCACGGGATGTTCGGGGACGCGCAGGCCGATCGTCTTCCGCTTGGTCAGCAGGATGCGCGGCACTTCGGACGACGCCTTAAGCACGAAGGTGTACGGCCCGGGGAGGAAGCGCCGCAGCACGCGGTAGGCGGCGTTGTCCACGTCGGCGAAGCGCGCGATCTCCGAGAGGTCGGGAACGACGAGACTGAACAGATGCTTCTCGGCGTTCATCTCCTTGATCCGCGCGATCCGCTCGAGCGCGGCGCGCGAGCCGGGGGCCGCGGCGAAGGCGTACGAGCTGTCGGTGGGCGCGACGACCACGCCGTGCGCGCCGAGCGTCGTCGCCGCGCGCTCGATGAAACGCCGTTGCGGCGTTTCCGGGTGAACCTGAAGCCTGATGCCCATCGGCCCCGATTTTAGGCCAGCGGCCGTCGCCGCGCCGCCGGCGCCCCAAGGCGACGTTCCGCTGGGTCACGTTCCTGTAGGGGCGGCTGGCGCGCCGCGACGATCGTCGGAACAACGACGCCGCCACCGCGCCTGCCGCCCGACGTGGACCTCGCGAATCGTTGCCTTTCGTCGTCACAGGCAACGTTCCGCGTGAATCGCGTCGGGAGGCAGGCGCGGCGGAGTCTTGAGCGGGGAGACGATCGTCGGGGCGCGCCAGCCTCCCCTACGGGAAAGGCGACGATCGTCGGAACAACGACGCCCCCGCCGCGCCAGCCGCCCGACGCGGACCTCGCGAATCCTTGCCTTTCGTCGTCACAGGCAACGTTCCGCGCGAATCGCGTCGGGAGGCAGGCGCGGTGGAGTCTTGAGCGGGGGAACGATCGTCGGGGCGCGCCAGCCTCCCCTACACGACGTTGCCGTGCATCGTTCAAAGGCGCGGCGGTCAGCCGAAGAGGGTGCCGCGGCCGAGGAGGCCGAGCGGATCGAGCGCCGTCTTGACGGCGCGCATGCGGGCCACCGTCTCCGGCGGATAGAGAAGCGAGAGGTCGCCGGCCTTCACCTTGCCGAGGCCGTGCTCCGCCGAGACGGTGCCGCCCAGCGCCACCGCCGCGCGGACCAGCTTGCCGTAGAGCGCCTTCGCCGCCGCCTGCTCGGAAGGATCGCGCGGCAGGATGTTCACGTGCACGTGGTCGTCGCCGATGTGCCCGAAGGCGACCGACTCCAGCCCCGCGCCGTCGAGCAGCGCGCGGAACGCGGCGAGCATCTCCCCCGCCCGTCCCGGCGGGACCGCCGTGTCGGTGCTCACCTTGCGCACGCCGCGGCGCGCGATCGTCTCGTTGATCGTCACCGGCACGAGATGGCGGAACTCGCGGAACTTCTGCTGCTCCGCCGGCTCCTGCGAGAGCCAGCTCGCCTCGTCGGCGCCCCGCTCCTCGGCCAGCGTCGCCCACGCCTCGACCAGCGCGTCCGCGTCGTCGTCCCGGCGCACCGGCTGCTCGAAGAAGATCGCCGCGCGCGCGCCGCCGGGGACGTCCGCCCCCGCGCCGCGCAGCAGCGCCAGCGCCGCGACGTCGAAGAACTCGAGCGCCGTCGGCGTGACGCCCCGCTCGCCGCTCCGCCGGTCGCCGCGCGCCGCGGCGACGAACGCCAGCGCCTCGCGCTCGCCTTCGAAGAAGAGGATCCCGGAGATGATCGACGCCGGCGCCTTGATCAGCTCCAGCTCCGCCTCGACGACGCAGCCGAGCGTTCCCTCGCTGCCGACGAAGAGATCGACGAGGTCCATCCCCGGCGCGCTGTAGTACCCCGCGGCGTGCTTCGTCGTGCAGGGCAGCGGCCAGTCGGGCGCCGGCACGACCAGCCGCGGGCGCCCCGGACGCTCGATCTCGAACCGCCCGTCGCGCGCCGCGACCTGTCCCCGCGCGAGGTCGAGCAGCGAGCCGTCGGCGAGCGCGACGACGATCCGCCGCACCCAGCGGCGCGTCGGGCCGAAGCGGAACGTCCGCGCCCCCGAGGCGTTCGTGGCGATCGTCCCGCCGACGAAGGCGCCGTTCTCGGTCGGGTCGGGCGGATACCACATCCCCTCGTCGGCGGCCGCCTTCTGCGCCGCGGCGAGCGCGACCCCCGCGCCGACGAGGAGCGTCCCGCCCGCGCCGTCCGCGGCGACCCGCGGCTCGAGTCGCAGCAGGCGGTCCGTGGCGACGACGACGCCGCCGGCCGGGACGCGCCCGCCGGTGATCCCGGTCCCCGCGCCGGAGAAGGTCGCCGGCGCGCCGCGGGACGCGGCGATCGCCAGCGCCTCCGCCGCCTCGGCCGGGCTGTCCGGCCAGAAGACCTCGTCCGCCGACCCGCCGGGGAGGCGGCTCTCGTCGCCCAGGTACCGCTCGAGATCGGCCGGA
>JAJFTU010000095.1 GCA_021372775.1 bacterium
AGCGGCCGCGCGCGCAGCGGCGGGAAGCCGGCGCCGAGCGCGTGGACGATCTCTTCGAGCGCGAGCATCGCCGTCGCCGCTAGGCGAGCAGCATCGGCCGCGGCTGCAGCGCGGGGGCGACGCCGGGAATCGACGTGCGGAGCAGGCCGGGGCGGACGGGATGGGGAAAGCGCGCGAACCAGATCCCTTCGTGCTCGGGGCCGAACGGCGCGCAGCCGACGACGCGTCCGCCGGGCAGCGACGCCTCGGGCGGGCCGGCGGCAAGCGGCGCGCCGGACGCGTCGCGGGCCTGCACGAAGAGCAGGTCGTCGAGGCCGCGCGGCGAGAGGTGCGGCCGCAGCTTGACGAAGATCTGCGGAGAGGCGGGGGCGCCGAGCGTGAGGTCCTCGGCCAGCCAATGGAGAAACGCCTTGTGGCCGATCAGCGGCACATGGTCGCCGAACGGAATCGAGAGCACGCGCCGGTCGGCGCCGGAAGTCGCGGCGAGAAGGCTCGCCGAGGGACAGGTGCCGTCCCCTTCGAGGCCGTGCGCGACGGCGACGCCCGCGGCGCCGAGCGCGGCGGAGATCGGCGTGTCCACGCCGTAACCCTCGACGAGCCGCAGCGGGACGGGGAAGTCCACGACGAGCGAGGCGACGACCGACGACGCCGCGGCGAGCAGGGCGCGGTCGTAGTAGGCGGGGAGCGACGCCGCCTGCGCGAACGGCGTGGCGCCGCGTCCCGCGGCGTCGGCGAAGAGCGCGGGGGCGCGCCCCGACGGCATCAGCTCGTAGGCCGCGGGCATCGGCGCCAAGAGACGCCGGATCGGATGGCCGGCGAGCGCGCCGACCAGAAGCCCCGCGTCGCGCTCGATGATCTCGATCGTCTTGAGCAGCCCGGCGAGCGGCGAGCCGACGGCGACGAGCTTGGCGACGCGCGCGCTGCCCGGACCGCCGCGCGCGAAGAGGGCGGCGGCGACGAGGCCGCCCTGCGAGTGGGCGACGAGCGTCGCGGCGCGGCCGTCGTTCGGGAGCGCGGCGAGGAGCGCGTCGAGGTCCGCCGCCGCGTCGGCGACGCTCTTCCGCCAGTCGTAGGAAAACTCGACGAAGTCTGCGGAGGCGAGGCCGAGCCCGCGGCGCGACGTCGCGAAGCTGCGGAGCGGGCTGTAGACGTCGAAGTGCACGACGCCGCAGAAGGGAACGACGTCGAGCGCCCCATCGGCGCGCAGTCGCGCGTCGGCCGGGGTGCGCAGGGAGAGGGAATCGTAGAAGTCGGGCGCGTGGAACGGCGCCCAGCGGGGATCGACCCAGATCAGCCGCGCGTCGGCCGTGCGCGCGAGGCGGCTGCCCATGAAGCCCGGGACGAGGACGATCGGACCGATGCCGTGCATGGAGTCGATCCCCGCGGAGAGAAACGCGCGGCCCGCGCGCGACGAACGACTCGGGGCGGCGCCGGCGGCGCGCCGTCGCGAAGCGCCGCGACGCGACGCGAACGAGAGAGCCGCCGCTCGAAGGTACCGTCGGCGCAGCGGCGACGCGCGGCGGATGTTGCGACGCCGCGCGGCTCGATATCGGTCCGCGGGCGCGGCGCACGATGCCGGTACATTTGGCGTCCTTCGCCCGCCTGGAGGCGCCCACGATGACCGCCGCAGTCCGCCCCCTGACCGAACGCGACCTCCCCGAAGCCGATCGAATCTTCCGGCTCGCGTTCGGGACCTTCGTCCGCCTGCCGAACCCGCTCGATTTCTCGGGGGACGCGGAGATCCTCGC
>JAJFTU010000096.1 GCA_021372775.1 bacterium
TCCCCGCCGGAGAGCGAGCGATAGAGCCGGCGCCGCGCGTCGGCGAGGCCGAGCAGCTCCAGCGCCCGCTCCGCCGCGTCGCGGTCCTCGGCGTCGCAGCCGCTCCCCACGCGCCCGCGCCCCGCGCGGCCGAAGAGGACGACGTCCTCGACGCTGAACGGCATGTCGGGCACGAAGTCGTGCTTCTGGAAGAGGAGGCCGACCGCCCCGCCGAGCCGCCGTCGCGCGCGCCCCGACCCGTCGAGACCGCGGCCGAGCACCTCGACCGCCCCTTCGTCCGGCTTGAGCAGCCCGGCGAGCGTCAGCATGAGCGTGGACTTCCCCGCGCCGTTCGGGCCGACGACGCCCCAGAACTCGCGCGGCTCGATCCGCAGGTCGAGCGGGCCGAGCGCGACCCGCCCGCCGCGGCGCACGACGAGCCCCGACGCGGCGGCGAGAGGCGCGCCGTCGTTCATCGCGCGCCGAGCGCCCGTTCGAGCGCGGCGAGGTTCGCGCGCAGCAGCTCGTCGTAGCCGGCGCCGAATCCCGGCGCGCCGGGGAAGGCGGAAAGGGTCGCCATCGGCGCGCGCGTCCGTTCGGCGACCGCGGCCGCGGCCTGCGTCCCTTCCTGCACGCCGCCGACGACGACGCGCGCCGGCGCCGCGGCGAGCCGTTCGAGGTCGCGGGGCGTGGCGTCGTCGGGACGGGGCAACGTCGCGACGACCTTGAGGCCGAGGAACTCGAGGAAGTCCTTTTGATGCTGCGAGGCGACGGCGGCGACGCCGGCGAGCGGCGCCGCCTCGCGGCGCAGCGCGGCGCCGAGCGCCTCGGTCCGGGCGCGGGTCGCGCGCGCGGCCTCGTCGAGCGCGGCGCGCCGGTCCGGATAGACCGCGCCGAGACGGTCGGCGACCTTGGCGACGAGCGCGGCGTAGCGCGCCGGCACGAGCGGGCTGCCGCCGACGCCGGCCGCTTCCACGCGCGCGCCGCGCACGCCGGACGCGGCGAGCTTTCCGTCGAGCGCCCCTTCGAACTCCTCGCGCAGCACGAGCCGCGCCGCGCGCAGCCCTTCGAGCGCACGCGGCGAGAGGTCGAAGTGCCCCGGGCAGGCGGCGGGCGGCACGAGCCGCACGACGCGCAGTCCGGGAATCGCCGGACGCAGTTCGAGAGTCGCCGCTTCGAGCATCGAGGTCGTGACGACGACGACGGTCGGCGCCGGGCCGGCCGACGCCGCAGCGGCCCGCGCGGCCGGAGCGGCGACGAAAAGCGCGGCGCAGAGAACGCCGGCGCGGAGAACGGCGGCGCGGAGAACGGCGGCGCGGATCGCGCCGCGTCGTTCCGTCCCCGCGGCGCGCGGCGCGCCCGCCGCCTCGGGGCCTTCCGCGCCGATTCCGCGACGGCGCACTTTCGGAACTCCCGCGCCGATTCCGCGACGGCGCATCGTCAGAACTCCCACGTCGCGCCGAAGGTCGCGAAGCGGCCGGGCGCCGGATAGCCGGGCATGTACTCGTCGTCGCGGTCGAACAGATTCTCCGCGGCGAGGAAGATCGTCAGCGGCCGGCCCGCGAAGGCGGTCTTCTTGGAGAGGCGCGCGTTGACCGGCGCCGCGGCGCCGACCTGCGACGTCTTCCCCGGATAGCGCGGATTGAACGCGTAGTGGCCGTCCACGTACTGTGCGTCGGCGTCGAGCGCGAACCCCCGCCCGAGGTCCCAGGCGAGGCCGAAGCTCGCCGTGCGGCGCGGCGCGTCCGGCGCGTTCGACGGGTCGTGCCCGGTGACCGTCGCGCCGACGAAGAACTCCAGCCCGCGCGCCGCGGCGACGCTCGCCGTCGCCTCGACGCCGTCGATCGTCTCCTCGCGGATGTTCTCGAAGCGCGGCGGCGGCGCGACGAAGCGCAGCCCGTCGGTCAGCCGGTTGCGGAACAGCGCGACGTCGAGCCGCAGGCGGCGGCCGAACTCGCGCGCGGCGCCGATCTCGACGTGGCGCGTCTTCTCCGGACGGAGGTCCTTCCACCCCGCGCTGTTCGGGAAGCCGGCGTAGAGCGCCGCGGCCCAGACGCCGGGGAAGTTCGCGCCGCGCGCGGCGATCGCGCGGAGCTGCGCGAACGACGCGTCCACGACCACGCCGACCTCGCCGCCCCACTCGCCGCCGAAGAACTTGCTGTCGGTGAAGCGCGCGCCGGCCGAGACGGTCACCGGCGTCGCGCCGGCGAAGCGGTGGCTCAGCCGCGCGTGCGCGGCGCGGTTCTCGAAGCGCGGCGGATCGACCGGCTTGTCGATCGTCGGCCGCTTCTCGACGCTCTCCCCGCCCCAGCGGTCGTCGTCCGCGCCGAGCTCGATTTCGCCGCCGCGCCACGGCGCGAACGTCGCCGAGAGGCGCGCGCCGTAGTTGTTCCAGTCGGTCAGCGTCGTGTAGAACTCGCGCTTCGCTTGATCCCACTGCAGCCAGTCGATGTGCCCCTTGTCGCGGTAGAGCTTCGCCTCGTAGGCCGCCGAGTCCGCGACGCGCGAGAGGGTGACGAGGGCGAAGGTGTCGTTCGTCGCGAACCGCGGCGCGGCCGGCGGCTTCGGCGCTCCTTCGGCGCCCGGATCGCTCGCCGCCCCCTGCGTCCGCTCGACCCGCAGCGTCGCGTCCCAACCGCCGCCGATGCGCCAGCCGAGCTGCGCCGCGGCGTCGGCGGTGCGGCCGTCGGAGTCGGGACGGTGGCCGTCCGCGGCTCGGTAGCCGACGCGCGCCGTCCAGTCGAATTCTCCGTCGCGTCCCTCGGTCGCGAGGCGCGCCGTGCGGAGGCCGTATCCCCCCGCGGAGAGGGAGAGGCGGGTCGCCTCCCCTTCCTCTTCGCGCCGCCGCGAGACGATGTTGACCGCGCCGAACGCGCCGTCGCCGAAGCGCACCGGCTGCGGCGAGCGGTAGATCTCGATCCGGTCGGCGCCGTCGATCGAGAGGTTGTCCATCAGCGGATGAGTCCAGACGCCGGCGAAGCGCGGCACGCCGTCGGTCAGCGTCGCGATCTCGGCGCCCGGCCGGCCGGTCCCCTGTCCGCGGATGTAGACCGCGCCGCCGTCGGCGCCGCCGTAGCCGCCGACGACGTCGTAGCGGGCGACGACGATCCCCGGGACGCGCCGCAGCGCGGAGGTCAGGTCGCCCGCGTTGAGCGCCTCGATCTGCCGCGCCGAAACGACGCCGATCTGCGTGCCGTCCTTCGCGACGCGGTTCTCCTCGAGGATCGGCGGCGCGACGACGGTGACTTCCTCGGTGCGCGGCGCAAGACGTCGTCCCGCCGAGGAGGCGTCGCCGTCCACCGCGGACGCGTCGGACGCGGCGCGGGACGTCGGGGCGGCCGGCGCCTCCTGCGCGGCCGCGGAGGCGGGAACCAGCAGCGCGGCGAGGGCCGCGGCGCCGCGGAGCGCGCGCATCGTCATAGCGCCTCCGAGCTCATCACGAGCTGGCCGTGCATCACGCCCTTCATCCCGGAGAGCAGGTCGGCGATCTCGCGCAGCCGCGACGGGCGGCCGCGCAGCGCCATCACCTCGAGGCAGCGCGATTCGTCGAGATGGACGTGGAGCGTGGCGAGGATCTCGTCGTGGTGCTCGTGGCCGGTCTCGAGCAGCTTGTCGGCCAGCTCGCGCTTCTCGTGGTCGTAGACCAGCGTGAGCGTCCCGACGACCGGACGCCGGTCGTCCTTCCATTCCTCCTCGACCAGCCGCCGGCGGATGAGGTCGCGGATCGCCTCGGAGCGGTTGGCCGCCCCGCTGCGCTCGACCAAGCGGTCGAACCGCTGCACCAAGTCGCCGTCGATCGCCAGACTGATCCGCTCCAGCTCCATGCGTCCCTCCGGAGGACGATCGTAGTACGAACTTCGGGAATTTCCTACCGACCGCGGCCGTCCCGACGCCGTACCATCTCGCTCCAAAGGCCCGGAGGACCGACGATGTTCGACGCTTGGGCGGTGCGCGAAGCGGACTATCCCGAAGACGGATCGCTCGAGGACCGGCTGCGCTTCTGCCTGCGGTACGCGATCCTCGCCCCCTCCACCCACAACACGCAGCCGTGGCTGTTCCGCGTCGCCGCCGGACGGGTCGAGCTGTTCGCCGACCGCACGCGCGCCCTGCCGGTCGCCGACCCCGACGACCGCGAGCTGACGATCAGCTGCGGCGCGGCGCTCTTCATGCTGCGGGCGGCGCTGCGGCGGTTCGGCTTCCGCCCGGAGACGCTCCCCTTCCCCGCCGCGGACGATCCCGACCTGCTCGCCGTCGTCCACGCGGGGCGCGCCGCGGAGCCGAATCCGCTCGACGTCGAGATCTGCCGGGCGATCCCGCTCCGCCGCACGAGCCGCCGCCCGTTCACCGCCGCGCCGCTCGAGCCGCGGGCCAGCGCGGCGATCTCCGCCGCCGCGGCCGTCGAGGGGGCTTGGCTGAAGTTCGTCGACGACGAGGAGCATCGCCTCGCCCTCGCCGCCCTGATCACCGAAGGGGATCGGCGCCAAGGGGGCGACCGCTCGTTCCGCCGCGAGATGGCGGCGTGGGCGCACCCAGGCCGCACCCGCTCGGGCGACGGCCTCCCCGGCTACGCCTACGGGTCGGGAGACCTGTCGATGTTCATCGGGCCGACGGTCGTCCGCTCGTTCGAGACGACCGGCGGGACGGCGGCGGACGGCAGCGAGATCGCGGAGGACGCGCCGGCGCTCGCCGTGCTCGGCGTCGCCGACGACGCGCCGGCGGGGTGGCTCGCCGCGGGGCAGGCGCTGGCCCACGCGCTGCTCGTCGCCAAGCACCACGGCCTCGACGCCTCGTACCTCAATCAGCCGACGGAGGTCGCCGACCTGCGCGTGCGGCTTCGTTCCGCGCTCGGCCTCTCCGCGCCGCCGCAGCTCGTGCTGCGCGTCGGCCGGGGCCCCGAGGTTCCGCCGACCCAGCG